>NZ_JARUND010000004.1 GCF_036898825.1 Streptomyces sp. B21-083
GGAAGCGGCCGGATGGACCGCCACCGTCCAGACGCAGCCGGGACACTGCGCCCTGGTGCTCACCGCCCGCCAGGAGACCGGGGAAACCGTCCTGCGGTGCGTGTGGCGGCTCACCGCCCGGGGCTACCGCTGGGACGGCGCCACCCTTACCCGCTACGGCCAGCAGACCGCCGAGGGAATCGCATGGCGCGCCGTCGGCGACCTGGTGGCCGCCGAGGCCCCACCGCCCGCACCCAGCCGACCCGCCCGGACCTGTCCATGTCGGTGTACGGCAAGCGGGACGCGTCGCCCGTGACGGTTGAGGTCGTCTCGGCCGACATCGCCACCACCCCGGCAGGCGAAGTCCCCGTCATGCTGCGCCAGTGGATCAAAGGCACCATCCCCGTGACGCTGTACCCGTCACGGCACGTCGGGCGCGACTACTTCGGCGCTGACTGCCTGCTCTCCCCTGAGGGCGACAACGCCGCCCCGGGCGCTGAGCCGGTCCTGTCAGTGCTCCCCACTGGTTACCTCACGTCGAACGCCGCCTATCTCGAAGATCTCGCCGCGTACGCCGTGGCCGAGGGACGCACGCCCGAGGAGGGGGCAGCGTTCGGCCGGTGGGTGATCGCGTCGGAGATCCTGACATTCGGGCTGTATGACTCGGCGTACGAGCGCTGGGTGCGGTCGCTCACGTGCACCATGACCGCCCGAGAGGCGGTGCTCACGTGGTCGCGGATGCACGGTGCGGCACTGCGCCTTGATTGCGGATGCGGGCAGCGCCACGCAGGCCGGCCGTGGGACGGCGCCACGGTGTGGAACGACGAGGGGTGCCACTACCTCATCTCCACCGCCGTCCCGTTGGACCGGATCGCCGATCTGATCACCGCGCGCGGGTACAGGGTCACGGGCGAGTGGTCGCACGGCGATGTCGTCCGCCGGGTGACCGTCGAGCCGATCGCCGCTCAAGGGGCGGAGACAGCGCCGGTTGTGGCCGCAACAGCGGACGCCGTCCCGTCCGACCCGGGCACGGCCGAAGCCTGGGAGGCCGACGGCGGAGCCTGCCCCGGAGTCACACCGCCCCGCGGCCCCGAGCCCGGACCGACCGCCACCACCTCCCCGCAGGCGCCCGAGCCGACCGGTGACACTGCCCCGGAGGCTGACCAGCGCAGTGTGCCGATCGTGGTGGAGCGTCCGGCCGTATTGCCCGACGTCGTGTCGGACCCCGGCGGGGTGGCCGGATGGGAGACCGACGGGGGCGCGCTTGAGGTTCTGCCGGTGGTCTGCCACGGCAACGGGGGTGGGGTGTTTCCGGTGGCGTTCCGTGGCCCGTATGAGGGCACGGTGCGAGTGTCGCGGGCGTGGCTGACGGAGCGTGCACGCCGTGCGCTGACCGTGGCGCGTGAGCGGCTGACAGTGGCGGAGGAGCACGCGGAGACGTGCGCGGCGTGGCGGAGGGATGCGTACGACCTTCACCAGGAAGTACGCCGGTCGGCTGGTGTGCTGGGTGAGTGGGTGGTGGTGCATTACGAGACATCCGGCGGGTGGTCGCAGCGCGCCCGTGAGGCGTCGTGGGCGGCGGATACGCGGCGGATGGATGCGCGGGCTGCGATCCGGCGGTGTGAGCATGAGCTGTCCGGCCTGGAGGCGGAGGCGGCGGAACCGGAGCACCGGTCGGAGTCGGCGCGTGCGTTCCTCGCGCGTGCCGTGTCCGGGGATGTTCCGGCCGGTCGTGGGGCGTGGGTGTCCGCCGACGGCGGTACGGCGGTGATGTTCGAGCTTCCCGCAGACATCGACGTGAACCCGGACGTGAGGCACGGGGAACCGAACGAGCAGCGTCGGGCATTCGTTGACCTGTTGGCCGATGCCGTGGCCGCGCGGGATGAAGGCCGCGCGCTGATCGGCCGTGACCTCCCGTCGAAGAAGACGCACGGACGTACGGCCGGTGTCGAGAAGGGCCAGGCGTCCGCCTCGGTCAAGGGGCTGGACGTCAAGCCGTGGAAGGCTCCGCGGGTTCCGGCGGAGGGCTCGCCCCTGAATATCGAGATGCTCGCCACGTGGGCCACGGTGGAAGATCTTGTGGCGGAGAGTGAGGCGGCCCCCGGGGTGTGGCTGCCCATGGCTGCCATGTCGTTTGCGGAAACAGCCATGGCCAACGGTTGGACAGTGGCCATGCACCGCAGCACTGACGGGGGCATGGTGACCGTGCGCGTCGCTGGTGTCGCGGTTAAGAACGCTGAGCCGCTCGCCTATGAGTTGCTCGCCGTGTGGGACGGCGGGGTGTTCCGTGAGGACCGTTCGGCGGTGTGGGTTACCGGTCGGCGGGTGACAACCAAGCGCACCCCGTTGTGGTCGGCGCCAGTCCGGGTGGGCCGGTCGGGCAAGCACCAAGATCCCTCGATGCTGTCGACTGTGCAGCATGCAGCGGAGCCGGGCACGCTCGCACGGGTCGCGCTGGGCAGCTCGGCGCCTGCCCCCGAGGGTGTGAGCGACCCCGGCGGCATGGACGGGTGGGAGGGCGAGGGCGGAGCGCTCGCGCGGGGTGATGGCGGAGCGCTCCCCCCGCCGGCACCCCGTCACGAGGTGTCCGCGCGGGCGGCTGACGTAGTGTCCGACCCGTCCGGGGCGGACGTGTGGGAGGCAAAGGGCGGCACGGTGCCGGACGTCGACACCCCGCCCCCGTCGCGGCGGCTGTGGCGGTTATGCCGATCGACTGGGCGAAGCCTGCCGGGCGCGGTGACTGCGCGGCGGCAAACACGTGTGGCGGGTTCGGGGTGCTGCTGTGGGACGTGCCCGGCTGTGCTCCGCGCTGCGCCGAGTGCGCCGCACGGGTCATGGGGCACTCTCCGGCGGCACTGCGCGCGCTCACCCTGCCCGGGGACATCGTGGAAGCGGAGGAGAGTGCCGAGGCGGCGGACATCGTCATCCGGCACACCCACGAAGACGGCACCACCGTTGAGGGCTCCGCCAAGGGTGACGGGTGTGGGAAGCGTTGCGCCCGCTGGGCTGGACCTACCGGCGCACCCCGGGGATCTTCATCCGTGGCAGCCGCTACAAGGGCGCCGACCGGTGGAAGATCAACCGGGCTGCGGACGCGGTGCGCGCACTCGACCTGTCGTGCGCTGTGGTGATCGAAGAGGGCATGTCGTTCGCGGAGCGGGAGGCCGCCCGCGTGGATGCGGCCGAGGAGCGGACGGAGCGGTTCACGGACCGGGCCGGACGGGCAGCGACGTCGTCACAGTCGGCGCGGGATACCTCGGACCGGATCGGCGACCGGTTCTGGATGGGTCAGCCGATCCTGGCGGGCCACCATTCAGAGAAGCGCGCCCGCCGGGACCAGGAGCGCATGCACAACGCGATGCGCAAGAGCATCGCCGAGGGCGAGCGGGCCGGTTACTGGGCATCCCGTGCGGCGGCGGCGGACGCCTACGAGCGGTACCGGAAGAACCCGGGCGCACGCTGCGCCGCATCGAGAAGCTGGAGGCGGAGCGACGCGGCGTCCTGCGGGAGCGGGACGGCGTCGACGACAAGGGCCGTACGGCTGATGTGTGGCGACGCGGGCCGTCCGAGGCGCGCCGGGAGGAGCTGACGCGCCGTCTGGCCGAGTACGACGAAGAACTGACGTACTGGGCGGAGACCATCAAGGAGGCGGAGCGCCGAGGCTTCAAGGTGTGGGGTCGGGCCGACTTCATCAAGGGCGATTTCGTGCAGTGGCGGGGGTCCTGGTACGAGGTGACCCGGGTCAACGCCAAGACGGCGACCGTGCCGCACATCCACGCCGCGTATGACGGCGGCACCGTCGGCGCCGTCGGCGGCTGCCGCGTGGTCACCCGCGCGGCAACGGCTGAGACCCGGCACAAGGGCAGCACGTACACGCTCCCCTACAACGAGGTGAGCGGGCGCATGTCGGCCGAGCAGATGCGGGCCGCCCTGGCGGGCGAGGCGATCCCCGCCGACCCGCGCGACATCACCCCGGAGCCCACCCCGACACCGGGTTCATTGCCGCCGTCGCCGCCGACCTGACCGTCACCACGCCGACCCCCACCGCCTGACCACCCATGGCCGAGCGCCAGGGCGCCCGGCCGCCTCCCAGGAGTTCTCAGAGGAAGCACAGCTATGCGACTGAGCAAGCGCCGAGCGACCACCCTGAACCGACGCGCGCGGTTTCTGCACCAGCACCGGAAGCAGCGGGGCACGTTTCCGTGCCTGGAGACCGGCGGGACCCAGGTCTACGCCTACTGGAGCTGCGGTGAAGGCCTGGTGGTGTCCGTACATCTGGACACCGGCGAGGTTCCCGGCGACCTGATCAGCCCGGATGGAACGATCCCGATCCGGATCACGGTCAACGGTGAATGTGTCTTCAGCGCCGACTGATGCGGACGAAGCGTTGAACCCTTCCCCGCAAAGGCGTATTATTGATTTTACTGGTGAGCGGCAACTCACCCGCCACCAACCCAACTCGCAGCAGAAGGACAGGGCATGGACTACATCGACACCAAGCACGTGGCCGCCGAGCTCAAGAGCCGATTGCAGAAGGCGTTCCCCGGCGTGAAGTTCAACGTGCGCAAGGGCACCGGTACCGCCTCCGCATGGATCTCCGTCTACTGGACCGACGGCCCGTGCACGGCTGACGTCGAGGAGCACACCTGCCCCATGCAGGGCGCGCAGTTCAACGGCCAGGAGGACCGCTACGAGTCCACCGACAACACGGTCACCGTCACCGTCAAGGGCCGGAAGGTCACCGGTGAGCCGCTGGTCGACGGCATCAACACCCACCAGGAGATCTCCGACGACGCGCGGAAGGCCGCCGCCGCCCTGTGGTCCGACGCCCGTGACGGTAAAGACCCCGCCGTGCACTCAAACGGCGGCTTCCACGGTGCCATGGTCATCGACGGCCACAGCATCGCGGCCAACTACGCGCGGACGCAGGTACTACAGATCGCCACCGAAGTTGTCCTGCCCCAGCGCTGGGCCGCCGCCAAGAAGCAGGCCACCGCCCAGGCCGCCCGTCCGGCGACCGCCCATGAGGAGGGCGAAGAGGGCGCGGAAGGGCTCACGCTCCAGCACACCGCCGAGGACGGGACGACGGTCACCGGTACGCGTCTGGGCGACGGCTCCGCCGACGTGCTCAAGCGCCACGGCTTCAAGTGGCACCGCAAGAACCAGTACTGGTACGCCCCCGGCAGCCGTGACCAGCAGGCCGACACCGAGTTCATGGCCGCCGTCGCCGCCGACCTGCGCGCCGAGAACCTGACCGTAACCACGGCGCAGCCCGAGCCGATCCCCACCGCCTGAGCCACCCACCCGACCGGCCGGGCGCCCCAGGCGCCCGGCCCACCGAGCGGAGCCCCCATGCCCATGCACTCCCCCTCTCAGCTCACCGGCGATCACCCGCACCCGCGCCCCGCCGTCACCGACCCGGGCACCGTCGAGGCGTGGGAGACAGACGGCGGAGCCTGCGCCGGCGTCCAGACGCCCCGCGCCCCGCAGGCCGCCCCGACCGCCCCCCGCAGCGCCCGGCGGATGTTCATCGCCCGTTGCGCCGTAGGCGCGTCCGGGTACCGCACCGCCGACGGCATGGAGTTGACCGTTCACCGCGCCGAGGAGGACAGCGGCCCCGCTCTGTGCGGCGACACCCCGGCCTGGTGGGAGCCCGCAGACCTCGGACAGGCCATGCGCCGGGTGTCCTGCCACGACTGCACCGAACTGTGGATCGAGCGGGCAGGAATCGGGCCCCGCTGGCAGGTGGCCGACCGCATGCGGTGGCCGGTCTACCGGACCGAACGCAACCGGCACGGCTCGCTCGTGAGCCTGTTCGACGGCTACGTCACGCGCTGGGACCGCGTCATCGCCCACCGCCGGTGGTGCTTCTACCACTCCGCCACCACGGCCGGTGTCCGCCTCTCCGCCTATCCCCGCGACGGCGACGACCGCAAGGAGTGGTGGTTCCCCGCCACGCCGCAGCTCAGCACGTAACGCCGGGCGCACCGCCCCTCTCACCGCCGGTCCGGGCGACACCCCGGACCGACGCACACACCACCCCGAAAGGCGGCACGTCATGGCCGGAAAGCTCAGCAAGGAGCAGACCAAGCAGCACAACCGGGCGCGCGAACTGGTCGACATGGAACGGGACTTGACCGACGAGGAGCGGGAATTCGTCCTCGATCACTTCCACGAGTCCGCGAACATGGGCCGCACCCTGGACGGCGCGTTCTTCACACCGGCCGAGCTCGCCGGCGAACTCCACCACGTGATCCCGGGTGACCGCATCATCGACCTGTGCGCGGGCATCGGACGCCTGGCCTGGCACGCCCGCGACTACTGGAACCGGCGCTGGGAGCGTCTGCCGCCGCGCGAGATCGTGTGCGTGGAGAAGGACCCGGAGTATGTGCGGGTCGGACGGCGCGTCCTGCCGGAGGCGACGTGGATCTGTGCTGACGTGCTCGACGTCCCGGGCCTGATCCTCGGTCCCTTCGACTGTGCGATCAGCAACCCGCCATTCGGGCGGATCAAGCGCAGTTCCAACGCCCCCGGGTACCGGGGGCCGCTGTTCGAGTTCCACGTGATCGCGGTCGCCGAAACCCTGGCCCGGCGGGGGGCGTTCATCATTCCGAGAGAGTCCGCGCCGTTCCGCATCGAGACCGGATTCGTCTCGCAGGACTCCCCCGCGTACGAGCGCTTCCACCGCGAGACCGGGATCAAGCTCCGCCCCAACCCCGGCATCCCCACGGACCCTTTCCGCGACCAGTGGCGCGACGCCTCACCGGCCGTCGAAATCGTGGTGCACAACCGCGACGAGGACGAGTTGGAGGCCCAGGCGGAGCAGGCCGCACGCACGGAGCAGGAAGCCTTGACCAGCCGCCCCCGCAAGCCGAAGGCCGAGCGCACCGGCGCCGCACCCAGGCCTGCGCAGTCGGCCGGATTCGGCGACGGCGGAGGAGGCACCCTGTTCTGAAAAAAGGGATTGCCGCCTCCTGGGGGTGTATTATTGATTTTATAGATGAGCGGCAACTCGCCGGCCGCCGACCGACCCACCGAGAAGGCAGGGAACCGCACATGGGCGCCTACGGACACGACATCACCGCCGGAATGCTGGTCTTCGACCGGGAGGACTTCACCGCTTACCGGCCCGGCTCGGAGCCGGTCTGGCTGGTCGAGAAGGTGGCCGGACACGAGGAGCGCAGCCCGGGCGGCACCACCGTCTACAGCACGTACGCGCATGTCCGCAACGCCGAAGTGCACGGCAAGGACACCACCCCGGCGAACTCCGGATGGACCGGCACCAAGCCCGTGGGACGGCTGGTCGAGGCCGCCGCCGAGGACGACCACACCAAGCCGGGCACCTTCCGCATGGACCGCGCCATGGTGGCCTACCTGCGCGCGACCCGCTTCCGGGGGTGCGCCTCCGACGACTACACGACCGTGCGCGACCTGGTGAACGCCGCCCCCTACGACCGTCACGGGCTCCTGGTGGGCGCGCGCACGGTCACCCCGCACGGCCCGCGCTACGAACTCGGTGCCCTGTCGGTCTGCCTGGGGAACCTGCTCTGCGACCTGTCGGCAGGCCGCCTGACCGCCGCCGACCTGGAGGCGGGTGGCATCTCCGTGACGCTGCTCGACGCCACCCGCGCGGCTCTGCACGCCGCCGACTCGGCAGCCCGCGCCTGACCATCCCGCCGGGCGCCACCCACGGCGCCCGGCCCCCTACCGGATGAGCGGCAACTCATCCGGCACCACTCGACACAGGAGGACGCACGATGACCACGATCCGCCGGAACTGGACCAAGCGCGTGACGGACATCCGCACGGCTGCCCGCACCTGCCGCGCCTACGACTCCGACAGCGGCAACATGCTGCCCGTCGACCCGGCGCGCGCCTTCGAGGCGTGGGAGAGCACGCCGCGCGCCCGGCTCACCGAGGACACCCCCGGGCAGAAGTGGACGGTCCACGTTCACTCCAACCGGTTCTACGTCCTGACCGCCGAGAACCCCGCCGCCTCGGCGGACGACGTGCCGGCCGCCGAGGTTCCCGCGGCCTCCACCGCCGCCCCCACCACCGCGCCCGGCTCCCGGCACGCGCACCAGACCGCCGGACCGGCCAGCGCACCCCAGGACGACAGCGCGGCTCGCACGCTTGCGCGGCACGCGCGGGCATCCGGTGCGCCGGGCGGTCACGGCCTGCCCGGTCATCTGTCCGACCTGGCGGTCGATCTCGTGGGAAAGACCGTCCGCGTGAAGCTCGCCCAGGGCTACAGCCACGAGCAGATCCGGGACGAGTTCGAGCAGGAGCGGGCCGAGGCGCAGGCCGCCGGAAACACCGGGCGGGTTACGGCCCTCGGGACAGTGCTCGAAGTGCACGCGGCGATGGGGGCCGAGGAGGACACCGCCCAGTCGCCCATCGGCCCCGCCCCGGCCGACCACGGCCACAGCTCCCCGCAGGAGCAGCAGCCCACCCGGCACCGCCCCGACTCCCAGCGAGAAGGACGGGCGAGCGCCGACAGTGTGCTGTCCCACATCGACTCGGTTCTGCACGACGCCGCCGTCACCGACGACCACACCGTCAGCGACGACGCCATGCGGTCACTCCCCCTGGCCGACCCGGGCGAGATCATCCACGCCTACACCCGCGCCCAGGCCCTGGCAGACGAGGTCCTTGTCGCCGCCGACGCCGACTCGGCCCAGGAGGCTGGCTTCCGCGTCCCGGTCGCCCTCACCAGCGCCGTATGGGAGGGCTGCGTGGCCTGGAACGAGGGCGACAGCGAGCGGCAGGTACCACAGGACGAACGGGGCCGCCTGTGGGACGTGTTGACCATGTGCCGCGCGGCGATCCGGCGCAGCGGCGGGTGCGAGGGGCAGGTCACCGTCGACCTGCGGCGAGTGCCACGCGACGGCCGCACCCGGCAGGCCCGCCCGGTCCAGCTCGTCTGCGCGATCGGGCCCGGCGACCACGGCGAGCCCGTGATCACCATCATGCAGCCCGACGAGGACTGACCCTCACCGCCCAGGGGGCGGGCACCTTCCGCCCCCTGGGCCTGGCCGACCACGCGGCCGCAGTCCCCCGGATGAGCGGCAACTCATCTGGCACCGACCCGTCGAGAGGGCGAACCATCATGCCGTCCATCACTTGCCAACTCGCCGCCGAAGCCGCGCCGTTGATGCCCGGCGACGGCTGGAGTGCCCGCCCGTCCGCCGCCTCCGGCAAGGAGGGTGCCGTTCTGGAACACCCCGACGGGCGGCGCATCGAGATCAGTCCCGCACGGCGTGAGGGGTATGTCCGGGCGAGGGTCGCCTACCCGGACACGTCGTATCACCTGACTCCCCGGCACCGCCCCAGTACGGAGATGCGCGCCGACCGGGGCGGCAGGGCGCTGGAACAGGCCGTCCGTACCAAGCTGCTGCCGGTCTACGACGAGACCTACCCGAAGGTGCTCGCGGCCAACGAGGAGTCACACAGGCACTCCGAGGCCCGGGCCGCCGTGGCGGATCGCCTCGTGGGACTGGTCCCGGGAGCAGAGGTCATCCGGTCCGACCCGTCCCGGATCGTCGAGTACCGCAAGCGCGGGACCATCGAGCGTGTGACCGCGCAGGTTCTCGGCGACGGCCTCAACCTCGTCACCTTCCGCTACGTCGGCGACGAGGCGACCGAGGCCGTCATGAAGGCCTACGGCGAGGTGATCCGGAGCACCGCACCGGCCCCGGACGGCCGTTCCCGCGATGCCGACGAAGCCGCGCGATGAGCACGCCGACCGGCCGCCACCGCTGCCCCTACCGGCCGGGGGCACCGTCCTGGTACGTCCGCGCCACCCATCGCGCCCTGCCCCCGAGCCGCTTCCCCGCCTTCAAGCGCCAGCAGCTCACCGGCGAGCAGACGGCCGTGTCCGTCGGCCACTCCGGCGAGGACGGCACCGCCCACGTGACGCTGCTCATCGGCCGCCATCTCGGCAAGCCGCCGAGGCCCGGAGCGGCCCGCGACACCTGGCTACGGGTGTGCGCCGACATCGGCGCCCACCTCCAGAAAGCCGGGTTCGCCACCGTACCCACGAAGGGCGGCGTACGGGCCACCCCGCCCCGGCCTGAGCCGGTCACCGTCCACCTGGAGCACGGCGACGTGTTCCGTGACGGGCTCGACGCCTTGGGCCGCTACCGCATCTGGTGCCCCGAGCACCCCCATCTGACCGGCCGCCTGCAGACCGCTCACGGCATGGGACCGCAGGTGTTCACCTACGTCTACGCGACGGACAGGGCCCGCCACCCGATCTGGCCGACGGGCTTCCACACGCTGCGCGCCGCCGCCGAAGCGTGGGCCGCCCACATGGGCCTGCCGCCCGTGACGGTGACCGAGATCTGACCGCCCCCACGCACCCGCGCCCGTCCGAAGGAGACCCCCGTGTCCGACCGTTCCGCGCGCTCCAGCTCTACGTCTACGCCATGCCCGCCGAGGACCAGGCCGCCGTGCAGCTCGGCATCGACGACAACTGCCTTGAGCCGTACGACGACTCCAGCAGCGGCATCGTGCTCGGGATGTGCTACCTGACCGAGGAAGTCCCGGTCGGCTCCGCGTACGACCTTGCCGTGCACCTGCTCACGAAGGCTCCCGGTACGGCGTTCGAGCTGTGGCAGGACCCCGTATTCGAGCACGCCGGCCGCTACGTGGCGCGCCTTCCCGGGATCGGCACCTACGAGGGCGTGTGCGACTCCTACGGCTCCCCGCTCGTGAAGCTGACCGAGGTGCTCGACGCCCTGACCATGGTGCCGGACAGTGCCTCGGTCCTCCCGGCGGACCACGTCGCGCTCCATGCGCCGTTCTTCACCGCGCTGCGGCGCGTCCAGACAGCGCGGCAGCCGTGACCAGCATGGTTGCCCGATATCCCCCAGGAAAAAGGGAGTTGCCCCTTGACCGAAAAGGCGTATAATTGATTTCACGAGCAAGCGGCAACTTGCTCAACACCAACCGACCGCACGAGGAGCAATCCGTGAGCGACACTGCAACAACCACACCGATGCAGCGGGTCACCCTGCAGCTCGGCCAGATCCGAGTCAACGAGAACAACGTCCGCCAGGACCTCAACCTGGACGAGAAATTCCTCAAGTCCGTCGCCGCCAACGGCGTGAAGGTCCCCGTCGTGGTCCTCCCGCTCGGCGAAGACACCTACGAGCTGAAGATGGGCCACCGGCGCTACTTCGCCGCCCGGGCCACCAAGGAGACCGAGGCGGAGCAGGACGCGATCGAGGTCCCCGCGTACGTGCTCGACCCCTCCCTGCGCGAGGCGGGGGAGGACTTCATCGACCAGCTCATCGAGAACGACGACGGCTACCGCCGGGGCCTGACCGAGCTGGAGCAGGCCGACGCCCTGTTCGGCGCGGTCGGTGCGGGCATGAAGCAGGCGAGGGTCGTCCAGCTCACCGGCCGCTCCCGCAAGGACGTGTCCCAGGCGGTGAAGACCGCCAAGTCGGTCGGCGAGCGGACCCGTTCGGCACTCGCCGAAGCCGGTACGTACGACCTCGACCTCGAAGTCCTCGGTGTACTGGGCGAGTTCGACGACGACGGCGACGCCGTAAATCGGCTGTTGGACGCCTACGCCAAGGGCCGCTTCGAGTTCCAGGTGCAGTGGGAGCGCGACGACCGCGAAGAGCGGCGCGCCCGTGAGCAGGTCCGCCCGCAGCTGAAGGCCGCCGGTGTGCGCCTGGCCGAGGACGGCGACACGCTTCCGTCGACCGCCGAGCCGCTCCGCGAGTTTGACGGCCCGGACGGTGAGCCCATGAGCGCCGAGGCGCACGCCGAGTGCCCCGGCCACGTGGCGACTTGGGCCGAGAACCCGCGCGAGCCCGGCGAGGTGGACTACTTCTGCACCGACCCTGACCGCTTCGGCCACTACCCGCCCCAGGAGGACGCCTCCGAGACAGACGGCGACCGGGCCGAGGAGCAGCCGCAGGCGCCGGGTGAGGCCAAGCCGTCGGAGCCGTCGCGTGAGTACATCAAGGCGGGCAACAAGGCCTACCGAGCCGCCGAGGGGGCCCGGCAGGGGTGGCTGAAGGACCTGATCGGCCGCAAGACCGCGCCGAAGCCGCTCGCCGCGTTCATCACCGAGCAGCTCCATTCCTGCCCCAAGCCGGTGGCTCAGTGGGTGGGCGACGCGGGCCGCCGGGACCTGATCAAGGAACTGACCGGCTACGACAAGCCCGCCGAGCGCGCCAAGTCGGCGACCCCGGCCAAGCTCACCCTGCTCAACTTCGCGGTGCTGGCTGCGACGTTCGAGAAGCGCATGGGCGAGGTCCGCACGTGGCGCACCGACAGCACCGCCCGGTCCGCCGTCTACGAGCTGCGGGAAATGCGCGCCGACGCCTGCACGTGGCTGTCGTTCCTCGCCGAGATCGGCTACCCGCTCTCCAGCGTCGAACAGGCCATCGTCGACGACGAGCCCTACCAGGAGGGCGAGCCGGACGCGGCCGACACCACCGGCCAGGCCGACGAGGACACCGAGGACGACCCGGACGACGTGAGCGCCGAGGACTCCGAGGACGCGTCCTGACCTGCTGCCCGGGCCGGACGTGACAGGTCCGGCCCGGGCCCCTCTTCCCTCTCTGCGCGCGTCCGCCCGGAAGGCCTCGCCATGCTCCGCTCCGAACTCCGCCTCAACGCCTCTTTGTTCGTCGCCCAGGCCGCCGTCAGCAACCACACCGGCCTGATCGGCCGGGCCGGACTCGCCATGCCGGCCGCGCCGTTCGGCTCCCCCGCCTGGCAGCTGCCCGCGCTGGTCTCCTACCTTCACCGCCTCCACCGGGACGAGGAGGACCCCTCCCCCGAACTGTGGCGCGCGCACACCGAACGCCAGACCGGCCCCGTCCCCCGGCCGCACATCCGCTACCACGGTGACGGCCTACACGATGCGGACGCGGTGTGCGTGCTCGACATCCAGCTCGGCCCGCGCGACGAGGACACCGGCTGGCCCGCCGCCGACCTCGCCGTCATCGAGCAGGAGGAAGGCTCCTGCCCCTTCGGACGGGTCACCCGCCGCCACGGCGTCGAGGCGATCGCCGCGTACGCCGCCCAGGAGCTGACCGCCGAGCACGCCCGACTGATGGACCACGCCCGCCAGCACCAGGACTCCTCCTTCGTGCGCCTCGCCGGACTGGCCCAGCGCGCGACCGAGTGGGCCGACAAGGTCCGCGCCGCCGCGCACGCCGATGCCGTCCACGTCCAGGCCGACCGCGCCCGGTCCCGCATCACCCGCTGACCGCCCCGCACACCTGCGCCGACTGCCACCGTTGGAGGCCTGCGCCATGTACGAGTTCGAGCCCGCCTCTGCGACCTACGCGATCTCCGACACCATCGTCGAACACCACCTGCGCGGCCGGGACCGCACCCGCGTGGACCTGCCCGGCGGCTACCGACTGACCCTGCGCAACCGCCAGCTGCACGGCAAGCTTGAGGCCGCCCTGGCCGCGCCGTCGCCCACCGGCCCCGCCCGGATCTGCACTGCCCGCATCAGCGCCCACACCCCGACGCCCGTCACCTCCCGCATTCTCGACACGGTCACCCGCTACGCCCCGGCCCTGCCCGACGCCCGCGACGCCCGCCCGCCCCTGGAGGCCGTTGCCCGCCTGCTCACCACCGGCGCCCCTTTCCAACGGCCCGGCGAGCCGGGGCTGTTCGTCCGGTTCGGGCATGCGGAAGCCTGGCTGGAAGGCCGGCGGCTCAGCGTCACCCTGGGCAGCCCCGGCAGCGGACTCAGCCTGGTCCTGGGCGGTCCATGGGACGCGCCGTCCACCGCCCGCCTCACCGCCGCCGTCCTGCGCGAGCTGACCGAGGCCGAGCAGCTCGCCGGTCAGGTCGCCTCCCTGCTGCAGCCCGGACCGTGGCAGGTCCTGTCCGACCAGTGGCACCCCGCCGCCGCCCTCGTCCTGCCCGCAACCCGCCGCCTGGCCCCGGAAGACCCGCTCGGCCGCCGCATCTCCCGGGCGCTGCGCGAGGTCCAGCACAACCTCAGCGCGGCACAGCCGGAATGGGACTTCCAGGGACTGATCTCCGCCGAGGGCTCGGCCGTGGCCCTGCGCGTCACCCAGCGCGAGCGCGCTGTCCCCCGCATGGTCCGCAAGGTGGTGAGCGACGGCGCGCACGGCCCGGACGAACTGGGCAACACCCGCACGACGTTCCTCCCCGCCGACCTGCCCCCGCTCCCCAACCTCGCCCCGGCCCTGCCTCCCCACGAAGTCCCGTCCCTGGACCTCCATGTCGCCCCGCAGAACGAGCGCTACACATACGGCGTGAAGCTGGACCTCGGCGACTGGGCGTACGCCCTGGAACCCCGAGCCGTCTTCTACGGGCCCGGCTGGTATCCCTTCCACGAGCACGTGACGCGCCGGGAGAAGGACCCCACCGCCCCGCTCAACGACCGCGAAGTGCCCACCGGACGCACCGTTCCCGCCCGGGTGCAGCTCTCCCCCGACGTCGAGCACCGCGCCTGGGGCAACGAGTACGTACAGCTCACCCCCGTCGACCACCGGGTCGAGGCGCGGCTGCACCTGTACGCCGGCCAGGAGCGGGCTGGCACCCTGGTGCGCACCGTCATGCTGGAGATCGATCTGCGGGCACAGCGGGTGATGCTCCCCGCCCAGACTCCCGCAGCCCTGCGCCACCAGGCCGCCACGAAGGGCCGTCGAATCCTCGATCTGCTGCTGAGTGCGCGCCGCGAGCGCGCCCAGGGGGCGAGGGAGCCGCGGGCCGTCCTCGGTCCCTGGGACCGCGGCGACCCACCCGGCGCGGACGCCTGACGAGCGCCGCCACCGCGCAAGCGGTACCCGCGTCGCTCGCCGTTTCGCCTCACCGCCGGTCCGGAGCGGCAACCCCGGACCGGCCCCACTCACCAACTCGAAGGACTCACCCGTGAATGCCGTCCTCTCCGCCCCGGCCCGCCCGATGCCGGCATCGCCGGGGTACGAGCCGTATCCCGAGACGTGCACCTGCACGCCCGCCGTCCGCTACGCCTGCGGCCACTGCTACCACGAACAGTGCCTGGACTGCGGGTTCTGCACGATGGGCAGCTGTGTCTGCCGCTGCGAGTACGGACTCGGCTTCCACCCGGGTGACTCGCCGCCCGAGGGACCGATGTTCTGGCTCGGCGGACACCACGCCAAGTCGCTGTCCACCTGGGGCGTGCCGATGTGCGTCTCGCGCTCCGCCCTGACCGGTCGTGCCACGCTGCCGCGCGCCGCCGAGGCCTGGGTGTACGACTCGGGCGCCTTCTCCGAACTCGACAACCACGGCGGCTGGACGATCGGCCCGCACGCCTACGTCCGCGAGTTGCGCCAGGTCCGCGACGGGATCGGCCGCCTGGTCTGGGCCGGTCCGCAGGACTGGATGTGCGAACCCGACATGATCGCCAAAACCGGTCTGTCCGTGCGCGAGCACATCGACCGCACCGTGGGCAACTTCGTCGACCTGATGGCCGAGGACCCCGGCGTCGACATCATCCCGACCGTCCAGGGCTGGCGGCCGGCCGACTACGAAGCCTGCCTGGACCTGTACGACAAGCGCGGCGTACGGCTGGCGGACTACCCGCTGGTCGGGGTCGGCTCCGTGTGCCGCCGCAAGTCGATCAAGGACGTCTCGGCCGTCCTCGCCACGGTGGCCACCGCCGGGCTCCGCCTGCACGGCTTCGGGCTGAAAACCCAGGCACTCGAAACGTGCGCCGAGTACCTGGCCTCCGCCGACTCCCTGGCGTGGTCGCGCGACGCCCGCTGGAACGCCCCACTTCCCCAGTGCGAGGGCAAGCACAAGAGCTGCTCCAACTGCGTGCACTGGGCGATGCGCTGGCGCGAACGCGTCCTGGACGTGCTGCACGCCCCCCGTCAGCTGATGCTCCCCACCACGACCTGACCCACCGCCGGCCGTGCCGGTCCCGGGGCGGCAACCCCGGGACCGGCCTTCCTTCACCAACTCACCGACCCGAGGGAACACCCTGATGTCTGCCTACGAGCAACCCCCGCTCGATCTCGGCGCCGTCTGCCAGCGGTGGAAGCACCGTCGGCACAGCTGGAGGCCGACCAGCGAGGGCGGGTTCGACCCCGCCCGCTACCGCGTCCGCGAGATGCCGAACGAACTGGTCCACACGGCGAAGGCCTTCGTGCGCGCCCACCACTACAGCGGCTCGTGGCCCGCCGTGCGCTTCGCCTACGGCCTCATCGACACCGCCGCGCCCCCGGAGAACAGCCTGGTGGGGGTGCTCACCCTGGGCATCCCGACCCAAGTCGCCGTGCTCACTTCGGTGTTCGGCCGGCTCACCCCGTACGAGGAGAGCTTGGAGTTGAACCGGCTGGTGCTGCTCGACGAGATCCCGGCGAACGCGGAGACGTGGGCGCAGGCGTGCGCCTTCCGCCTGGCGGCCGCCCGCGGAGTCCGCGGGATCATCGCGCACAGCGACCCCGAGCCCAGGACGCGCCTCACCGCCCACGGCCCCGAGCTGATCTTTCCCGGTCACTACGGGACGATCTACCAGGCCAAGGGGATGGACTACCTGGGCAAGACGCGCCCGCGGCGCCTGACCATGCTGCCCAACGGCTCGGTCCTTCACGACCGCGCGATGTCCAAGGTCCGCAACGGCGAGCGCGGCCGCGACGGAGTCGAGCGGCGTCTGGTCGCCCTCGGCGCTCGCCCCCGTGACGAGGGCGAGCCCGGCCGGGGGTGGCTGGAGGAGGCCCTGCAGGCCGTCGGCGCCAGGGTCGTACCTCACGGGGGCAACCACAAGTACGCCGCCTGCATCGGGCCGCGCACCGGCCGCCGGCTCACCGCCACCTCCTACCCGTACCCGAAGGCCGACCAAGGGGGTGCGGCCGCATGAGCGCCGTATCCCGCACCGGCGGCGAGGATGTCGAGCTGGTCATCAACTGGGGCCTGGGCGTCGACTCGACCGCGTACTTGGTGAAGGTGCTGGAGGACCCGTCCGCCCACGGAGTCGATCTGGCCCGCACCATGGTGCTGCACGAGCTCACCGGGGACGAGTGGCCGGCCACCCGCGCCCACGCCGCTCAGTACGTGCTGCCGCTCCTGCGCGAGCACCGGGTCCGGCTCGTTCAAGTCGCCCGGGCCAGCCGCTCGTTGGAGATCGCGGTCATGGACGACTCCCGCCAGCCCGAACGGATCATCGAGCGCGGGCCCTGGGCATTGTGGGACGAGTACGAGACAGGCGGCACCGTTCCCCAGCAGGGCGGCATTCGGCTCTGCAGCTTGCATGCCAAGGGCGAGGTCGGCGACGCGCTGATCGCCCAGGAGATCGGCGACCGGCCGTTCCGGCAAGTGATGGGGTTCAACGCCGACGAGGTCAGCCGCAGCCGCCGGGACGAGGTCGCAAGCAAGAACCCGCTGCGCCAGGGCGTGTACCCCTTGATCGAATGGGGGTGGGGGCGCGAGCGGTGCGAAGCGTTCCTTTACGAGCGGTTCGGGGTGCGGTGGGAGAAGAGCTACTGCAGCTTCTGTTGTTTTCCGGTGTCGATGGGGGCCATGGACGCGCACCTGGACCGGATGCGTGCCCATCCGGACATCGCCGGACGGGTGCTGCGCCTTGAGTACACCTCGGTCAGTCTCAACCCCAAGGCGAAGCTGTTCGGCCGGCGCAGTCTGCTGGAGCAGTTCGACCCCGGCCGGGCCGCCGACCGGCCCGTGCTCGCCGCGTTCGAGGAGGAGCTCACCTGCCCGTGGGCGCTGTACCACGTGCGGCGGATCCTGCCCGTCGCGAAGGCGGACCCGACCCGGCGCGGGCGGGCGATGCGCTCGGTGGAACAGGTCGACGTTGGCCGGGCATCCGCTCTCGGCCGGAAACTGCAGAGCGTCTCGGAACGGCACGGGATCCCGGTCGAGGTCGACGAGCGCTACGGGCGGGTGCGTGCGTGGGTCCAACGGCGCGGGCCGGCGCTTCCGACCGTGGAGGAGCTGATGGTCACCGCCCCGTTCCAGGTCCGGGACAAGAAGGTGCCGCACTTCGAACGGAAGTGGGCCGCGCACCGCCGCAGCCGGTCGTGACGTGTTCTGCGGGCCGGCGAGATTGACAGCCACCCATCAAGAGCGTCATATTGATTACGTGACACCTGCGGCAAAAGCGGTGGGCGGCGGAAGGCACCCCCTCGCGAGGGTGTCGGCCCAGGGCGGCAACCCCGACCGAACGTCCCGCCGACCACCTTCACCAACTCGACTCGCCCACCGGCGCGTGAGCGCCGAAGGACCAAGAGGAGCAGGCCCTCAGTATAGGGCCGCGATCCGAACCGGAGAGTGCAATGTCCAAGGCCCTGAACCCGCAGCGTCGCGTCGTCGGCGACCGTTCCGTGGTCAACCGCGACTGGATCCGCGAGTTCTCCGGCGCCAGCGTCGGCACCGCGGCCCGCTGGTACAAGGTGCGCCTCGAGCAGCCCAAGGAGCACCGTCACCCGGAGAAGGAGCGCATCGAGGGAGCCGACTTCTACGACGAGCGGCAGTTCCGCGACTTCTACACCTGGTTCCAGCAGGAGAAGGCGAACAAGGTCCTCAAGGCCGCCCCCGAGCTGCACCAGGCCGCCCCGGAGGGCGTCGTCTCCATCAACACGGCCGCCAAGTGGCTTGGCTTCAACGGAGCCTCGGCAATCCGCAAGTACCTGAAAGACAACCCCGAGTACTTCCCGAAGCCTCTCGCTGAGCCGGTCGAGGGCCCGACCGGCCGCATGATTCCCGGCTTCCTTGTCGGCGACCTGCAGGACTTCGACCGCAGGCGCACCGGGGACAAGCTCGGCAAGGCCGGCCGCCGTCCCGGGCCCCAGGCCGACGCGGCCGTCGGCCGGCCCTCCGCCCTCGAGGAGGCCCTCGCGGCCGAGCTGAGCGCCCACACAGGCGGTGAGCCGCTCACCGCCACGCAGCTCGCCGAGCAGTACGCCGCCGAGGCGATCAACCGTGACGGCTACCACCCGGGGCTGGCCGCGGAGCTCAGCGTGCAGCACGGCGGGCCGCAGAGATCCTGGGAGTACGTCGTACGCACCGCCCTCGAGCACCGCCCCGCGGTCACGCCAGCCCGCTCGGAAGCCGACCGGCGGGCGGCCGTCGCCCTGGCCGCCCTGCGCGAGCGCGGCGACATCCGGGGACTCGCCGCCTCCCTCGCCCGCGAGCACGGAGGCAGCCCCGACGTCTGGTCGCGCGCGGTGAACGCGGCACGCGGGATCGCCGACCCCACCACCTGAACGCTCCCACCAGCCGGAGGATCCCCCATGCCCAGCTATCAGCTCCGCGACACCGCCACCCGCCGGCTCCTCGCCAGCGGCCTGGCCGACTACGCCGCGGCCGAGGCCGCGGCGGACCGCCTCGACGACGAACTGGAACGCGACCTCGCGGCCAACGGCGAAGGCGCCGGGCGCATCCGGCTGCGCCTCGACGTCGAGAAGGTCACCGCCGGCAGCACCGAGGCCGTCGGACACCACGTGCTCCTCCTGGGCGTCAACGACCTGGCCGACCCCCTGCCCGCGCTGTAGCCGACAGCGCTTGCCCACGAACCGCGATACGACGATCGAACACCGGGTGCCTCGCTCCCACACGCTGCGCCGCGCTGCCTCCCGGCTCAGGCGGGCTCCCGACGGCCGCCGTCAGGACGATCGCCGAACACGGACGCAGGCTGGGCAGATAGCCTGCGGTCACATCTCGTCGGGGAGCATCAAGGTCATGACGGGCTCGCCCGAATCGCCGGGCTCCGTGATGGCGATGAGCCGGTCGGCGCCAGTGGGCTCCTGCCCGGAGGGCAATTCCCCGGCTGGCACAACGAAACAGATCTCGTCCGCGGGCGAGGCTTCGACAGCCCTTGCCACGGCGGACAGCACCGTCCTCAGCCGCCCAGCCTCGCCACCATCGTTACCTGCCACGAATTCCTGCCGCGCGCCTGCAGTGATGATCAGCGGCATCTCGATGCCAGCGGCCGAGGCGGCCGCGGGCGGGACCTCGATGAAGGTGCCGTCCTCGAAGGCCTCTGCCCGCGTGTAGGAGAAAACCTCGGGCCCGTATTCATCATCCATGTCACATGCCCCGATCCATCAACTCTCGCCTGTCCAGCGTCCTGTTGAGCTTGCCGTCCTTGCCCCACGACCGCTGTCCCTCGTTCGAGTGACTACACCGTGCCCGGTCACAACCACAGGGCCTCAGAGGTCTCGCGGTCCCACATACACGCCGATCGGTTGTCCCGGCAACCAGCCGGATCACGGGCTCGCGGCCGCGGCGCGGGCGGGGCTGTGACCTGCGCAGCCTTCCCCAAAAAGAGGTTGCACCATCCCCGGAAAGGTGTATAATTGATTTCACATTCCAGGCGGCAAATTGGAACGGTCACCAGCGACTCAGGAGCAGCCGTGATCACATTGCCTCTTACCCCCGAACAGCGCACCGTTTACTGGACAGTGACTGTCCACGACACGTACGGGTCCGCGCACCAGTCGACCGGCCTGCACGCATCGGCCGTTCGCCAGCAGTGCGACTTCTGGACTGCGAAGCCGTCGACAGCCCGCATGGAACTGACCGAGCACACACTCGTTCAGGCCCGCACGATCACCACCTTCGAGGACCTGCCGGGCGAGGGCGAAGCAACGCCGCTGCTGGATCTCCCGGCCGACGCACACCAGGTGAAGCGGTTCTTCAGGTTCACCCGCGCTCGTGATGACGGTTCCCTGACCGGCTTCGGCCCGGCCGTTCTGCGCACCGGCGACGACGTCCGCCGCTTCTACAAATGGACCGTCAGCACCCAGGACCGCGCCCAGGCCGTCCACGTCGACGTCTCCACCCTCCGGGTCCTCACGCTCACTCACCTCACCCGGGGGATCCAGCTCGCCGACCTGCCCGACGACTTCACCGGCTCGCTCATGGGCCAGCTGGAAACGGAAGGCCTGTGCTGGGTCCCCGTCCACGGGCACACCGGGACGTGCCTGCGCGTCCGCTTGGCCGACGGCTCGGAGATCACCATCAGCCCTGCGGCCGCCGACGGGCGCGAGGCCGGCTCCCAGCACGCGGTCGGCGCACTCGGCGGCTGGCTCGCCGTGTGGGGCGACGCCAGCGACGCCGTCGCCGAGGTCTACCGCTCCCGCCCGGGCCTGACGCGTGCCGCGAACACCGCGGCTCTGGCGGACTCGGTACTCAAGTGCGCCCGCAAGCACGGCGGTGGGCCCATCCTCCGGGACAAACCCCGGCAGCCCCACGCCTGAGGCGCCAGTTCGGTCCTCCCCCTGTCGGCCGGGCGCGGCAACGCCCGGCCGACAGGCCACCAACTCAGCTCGCAAGGAGACGTCCTCATGAGCCGCGACCTGCAGCTCGGTCTGTTCCCCACCGAACCGGTAGCCGACCCCCTGCCGGACCTCGTCCCGGACGAGGTCGACATCTACATCCTCAATCTCTCCGGCGGGAAGGACGGCCCCCGCGCCGCCGCCCTGGCTCTGGACGCCGCGCGCGCCGCCGGCGTCGAAGACCGGGTCTACACCATCCACGCCAGTCTCGGTCCCTTGGAGTGGCCCGCTGTCACCGTCGACGGCGTCCGCTACCCCGGCAGCAGCGAACTGGCGGCCCTCCACAGCCGGGCCCTGGGGGTGCCTCCCGAGCGGCACATCGAGGTCCGCCGGAGTCGTGACCTGGAGGGCGAGCGCGTCCCCTACGACCTGCTGACCTACATCGCCGAGCGCGGTGACTGGCCGTGGAAGGGGGTGCTCCCCTGCCGGAGCGACTGGAAGACCGGCCTCATCTACGGCGCTTTCAGCTCCATGGTCCGGGCCCGCAAGAGGGAGCTCGGCCGTCCGGTGGTCTGCGCGAACGTCCTGGGGATCAGGGCGGACGAGAGCCCGGACCGCAAGAAGCGGCCCGCGCTCCGGACAACGACGGACAATACGGCCCGTGTCGTGCACGAGTGGTCCCCCGCCCACCAGGTGACCACCCAGGAGGTCAAGGACTGGACGGACGAGCAGGGTCTTCCTCACCAGTGGTGCTACGACTCCCACCCCGGGGCGGGAGATTGGAAGGGATCCAGCCGCTGCTCCTGCTCGCTGTGCGTCCTCGCCAACCGGCGGGACCTGCTGCTCGCCGTGCAGCGCCGGCCGCGGCTGGCGGAGCTGTACGCCCTCGTCGAGCGGGTGCGGGGGGTCCCCTTCAACCCCAACACGAGCATGGCCGAGTTGATCGAACGGGCCGCCCGCCCCGGAGCACCTGATCCGGGGGTGGTCACCGAGGACGAAGGACCCGAGTTCGACGCTCTGGAGAGCGCCGTCCAGGCCGCGCTGAAGAAGCCTGCCAAGCGGGCCCGCTACGTCCGCCCCGTACCCGCGGGAGATGCCCTGCCCGGCTGCTGCAACGGCTGCGCGGCCGGCGGTGCCGCCGGGCCGGACCAGGAGGTGTGACGTGTACACCTCTGGTCACTTGTTCAACGGTGGCTGCGGCGACGTGCGCGGCTTCGCCAACGCCGGATTCGACCCGCGGTTCGGCGCGAACCACGACGCGGCGAGCGTGGCGACAGCGCGCCTGAACTGGTCCAACATCTACGTGCGCGAAGCCGCGATTCAAACGATCGACATGCGCACCCTGCCCTCCGTCGACGTCCTGGTCGGCTCGCCGATCTGCTGGGAATCCGCCCCCTCGGGCGGCAACAGCCAGGTCCGTGTTCAGGTCGAGCTCAGCGCCGACTCGGCCAACAACGATGATTCCGCCAGGTGGGAACAGACCCGCATCACCGCCTGGGAACCCGTCCGCTACGCCGAGGTCCACAAGCCGCTCGTCTACGCCGGCGAGAACGTGCCACCCTTCGCCACCGGGAACCGGCCGTTGTACAACGCCTGGTTGCACGTGTGGGACGCCCTCGGTTACTACCCGGAGTTCGCGTCCGTCAACTCCGCGCACATCAGCGTCGAGACTCCCGACAGCGTCCTCGGCCCGCTCCCGCAGTTCCGCGACCGGCTCGTGTGGGTGATGGTCCGCAAGGACATCGGCAAAGTGCCCGACCTACGCCCCCGCCCCCGTGCCGTCTGCCCGAACTGCGGGCCGGTCAAGGGAGTCCAGTACTGGCCGGGCCACACGAGCGGCCGGGGACGCCGCATCGGTTCGTACCTGCGCAGAATGCCGAAGAGCGGTATCTCCAAGGCGAAGGCGTCGTACTACTACGTGTGCCCCACCGAGCGCTGCCACCAGCGCGTCGAGCCGGTGACCTGCGGCATCGGCAGCATCATCGACAAGGACGTGCGCGGGCACCGGTTCGGTGATGGCCGCCAGGACCGCAACGAGGCGTACGGGAAGGCCACCCGGGCCCGGGTCACGGCCGGCATCAGGATGTACGGCATCAAGCCGTTCATCGTCACCCTGCGAAACCACTGCAGTGCGTCCCCGCTCGGCGACCCGATCGGCACGGTCACCGCCCAGGGCGGCGCCCACCACTACCTCGTACGCCCCACCGAGAGTCTCCTCGTCGACGACTGCGAGTACCGGCCGCTGACAGTCGAAGAGAACGCCAGCGCGCAGGGTTTCCCCGAGCGCCACCGCTTCGCTGGGAAACCTTCCGAGGTCAAGTCCCAGGTCGGCAACGCCGTCCCCGTCACCGTCGCCACCTGGGCCGCCCAGGAAACCATGAAGATCCTGCCGCCATGATGGCAAGACCGTCCAGGTGAGCCTGCCTCGTACGCGGTGGGAACGAAACTGCGGCGGCCCGGAGTTCAGCTGCAGAACGGAACGATCACAGGGGAGGCTCGGCCCGGCGCCGGGCCACTCCGCTCGTTCGGCAGTTGTCTGGGGTGTCCCGGGCTTCTGGCTCAGCTCCCGTACAGCCAGCTGCCGTAGGCGGCGCTGTCGACCAGGTGGTAGAGCCCGAGAGCACCGGGGAAGAGCACCAGAGCCAGGACTCCAGCGCGTACGAGTGCCGGTGCCATGATCATGACGCCGCCGGTCTGGCCGGTGATCGTGCGCCAGTCGCGCCAGCGCCGGAGGTCACCCGCGCAGGCCGTCCAGAAGAAGGCCCCGATCACGATCCCCATCCCCGCGAACACCATGGAGAACCCCGCGACCACGGCGAGGAACGTCTCGCGGTCACGGTGGTCGGCGACGAACGGTGTGCCCGCGCAGAGCAGGGCGACGGCGGCGACCCCCTGGACCGCGCCTCGCACCACCACGTCCTTCAAGCGCAGTCGCGGCATATGGACGCCGTCCTCGTCCGTCGGGCAGGAGGTCTCAGGGCCGGTCGTGGGCAACATAGTTGCTGTCTCCTTGACAGTGTGCTGGTGGCGCGGAGCGGCAGTGGTCAGCGTACGGACGGCCTGTGCCAACGGATCTCTGCTCTGGCAAAGCCGGTTGTCCGAATGCCCGTCCTCGCCTGGGTTGCCGGCCGGTTCAGGCAGTTCGAGTGATCGGTGCGAGCAGGTCGTCGCCGGGCCAGAGTTCCTGTTCGGCCACGAGACCAGCGAGAAACGCGTCGACCTCGTCCAGCACAGCAGCGCGGTGCGCGGGCCCGTAGTCGACGAAGTCCTGGGCCGAAGCATCGTAAGCGCGCACGTGGCTGTGCGGGCCGGTGCAGAGGAGAGCGCGCGCGATCTCTGGCAGGCCGAGGCTGAGGGCATCGCAGTCCCCCAAGCGCACTAGGTGCAGCAGGTCGGTGGTGACGCGCTCCCAGTCGCCCACGGCTGGCCAGTCGGCTCCTCCGCCCAGTTCGTGGGTGAGGGTGGCCAGCGGGACGATCTCGCCCGGCTGTCGTCCCTGGGTGAGCAGGTCGTGGATCCGGGCACCGTCGGGCTGGCACACCTGCGGATGGAGCAGGGAGCCGGCGGCGACCACCGTGACGTTGATCTCCTGGGTGGCGGAGCCGGGGTAGTACGCCTCGTGCGCGAAGAGCAGATAGACATCCGGGGTGCGGAACACCGGACGGGGTTCGGGCTCGGACATACGGAGGTTTCCCTTCACAAGTGACGTGCTGTGGGCGGAGCGAGAGGCCGCGGAGGTCATCGGCCGGACACGCGGCGGGTACGAGCCCATCGGCCTCCGAGGTGCGCGGATCTGATCCGCGTCGGCTGCGTCGTCGTCGGAGGTGGAGCGCTCGATGATCTGGGCGACCTGGTCGGCGAGTTGGAGCATCAGCCGTTCACGGGCGATGAGGTCGCCCGACACGGTGCGGGTGTCCTGGGTCCGGAGCAGGCCGGCGGCGTCCCACAGCAGGTTGTGGCCGACCTCGGCCGAGCGGCGAAGTTCGTAGCGGTCGCTGCTGGCGGCGGCCTGGAGGACGGAGTTGTGCAGGGCGGCGAGGCGCTGCAGGTACCTGGTGGCGGGCGCGCCTTCGGCGATCCGTATGCGCCGCCGGGCACGGGTGTCGAGCCGGCCGGGCAACTGGTCGGTGAGCAGCGGGGCCAGCAGCGCCGCGGGCAGGACGACGCTGAGGGGTACGCCGTGGGTGATCGCGTGGAAAGCGGTGATGCAGGCGATGACGGCCACCACGGTGGCGCAGTGGCTCAGCGACCCGGGGATCCTGGCGTGGAGGGCAAAACGGCTGGCTTGACGCCGGGCGAGCCAGCGTCCTGCCAGACGGTCCGTCTGCGTGGCTGACGGAGGCAGAACCCCGATCCGGTACGGGTGTTCGGGCATGCTGCCGTCGTCGGGAACCGTCCAGGCCAGCCAGCCCCACCCGGTGCGCTCATGCACGAGATGCGGCTCACCGGCCTCGGCGGGGGCTCCGGTCTCGTAAGCGATCTGCTCGGCGTGCAGGGCGCGGGCACGTGCTGCGTCCCAGCGGGCGGGGTCGTGGGCGAAGGGCCGCAGACGTGCCGCGGCCGGGGGCGGTGGGCGGAGCGGGTCCGTCATGAGGTGCTTCCTTCCATCTGGTCGGTCAGGACAGAGGCGCACGTCGTGCAGCGGCCGTCGCTGCTGGGGCGAGCGCGCCGGGGGGTGGGTCCGGGGCAGGTGCGGCACGGCGGCCAGCCGAGGCAGGCCGGGCAGAGGTCTTCGCCGGGGGCGGTGCCGGGCACGCCGCAGCCGGCGCATTCGACGAGGGCCCGGTAGGTCAGTGCCTCGCTCACCGTGCGCGCGGCATGGGAGTGGGTCGGTCGCGGCGGCGGGTCGTCCCAGTCGGGCGCGTCGAGGGTGTCTGCCACGGTGGCTGGCGGTGGGTAGGCCTGAGCGGCACGGAGCCGGGCGGCGATGATCGCGCCGACCGACGTGCGCACCGGGTGCGGCAGAGGCCGGCCGGTGATGACATGGCGCAGTTGCTCACTGCTCCAGCCGGCGTCCATCATCACGGTCACTACGCGGCCCTGATCGGTCAGTGCCCTCCCGGTCAGGAGCAGTTCGGGACGGCTCGCGCCGATCTCCAGCAGCAGCCGGATCCCCGGATGCATCTCATCCGCTGGCAGCAGGTCCATCCGGTCTGCGCGCCCGGGCGACCGTACGGTGTCGCCCGGGGCGCCGGGAGGGAGGGGACTGGTGTTCTGCTGAGTGGTCTTCTTACTGTTGGTGTTCTTAGTGGGCCGGTCAGCCAACGTAGGGTCGTCCACTGGTGGAAAACCCGACTCTGGCCCGGGCCTGGGGTTTTGCAGGGCGGGTAGATCGGTGATGACGTAGGCGGCAGCGCCGAGGGTGCCGTCCTGGCCGCGCTCGCGTTCGCGGACCAGGAAGCCGTGCCTCTCCAGTTCCCTCAGCCCGCTCTTGACGCCTGACTCGCCGTCGCGGCCGCGGCGGGCGATATCGGCGACGGTCATCCGCCAGCCCTCCCGGTGCGTGGAGAGCAGCCCGAACAGTCCCTTGGCCTTGAAGGACAACCGGGTGTCGCGGAACAGCGCGTTGGCGACCTGCGTGAACCTGTCGGCCGCCATCACGCCCCGGCGGATCCCCGCCGCCGACCCGCTGCCCGGCTCCATGTCGGGGAGCGTGACCACTACGCCGGCTTCGATCAGCGCGATATCCAGAGCGGCCGGGCGGTCGGTGATGCAGTAGACGATCTCCCCGAGGGTGCCGTCCGGGCGGCGCAGGCGTTCACGGACCAGGTAGCCGTGCGCCTCCAGCTCCTGCAGGCCGGTGCGGACCGCTTCCCGTCCGTCCGGGCCCAGGCGGACGAGGTCGGCGATCGTCACCTGCCAGCCGTTCCGGTGGGTGCTGACGTATCCGAAGATCCCCTTCGCTTTGAACGACAACTCGACGTCGCGGAACAGTGCGTTGGCGATCTGGGTGAACTGGTCGGCCGCCATCACGCCTCGGCGGATCCCCGCCCCGAAGCGGCTCACCTCCGGGCCGCCGGCGCCGGACGCGTGCGGTCGCCGCGGCGGCGCACCGGGTTGGCCGAGGTGGGCCGGCCGGTGGTTCGGTGTGTGGAGGCGGGCGTGTGTTCCATGCCGTCAGCTCACTCGCCGGCCCCGACCAGACGGGCGGCCACCAGCCCCGACCATCGGTCACGATCCGGCAACTTGCCCGTCTAGCTGCCGTGGTCGGGTTCGTGGTCGGCCCGACCACGCGGCGTCAGCTCCCGGCGGGCATGTGGTGCGCAGCCCGCGATTGCGCAGCCTCAGCGGGCGGTGCGCAACCGGGCTGCGCAACCGGTCGAGGGTCGTGCGCAGTCGGGTTGTGCGGAACGGCTGCGCAGTTCGCCCGGGGATTCATAGTTCCGGCGCTGCGCAGGCTTTGCCGCGTTCCCGGGCGATGCCGTCTGTGCATGGGTGAGCGGGTCCGGTGCCAGCGCGGTGTGAAGGCCTCGCGGCGGTCGTCGGCCGGGGGCCTGTGCCGGAGTGGATGACCGGTCGCCCCCTCGCAGCGAGACCCGTGGTCGGGGCCATGGTCGGGCCGACCAAGACCCCGACCACGGACTTCGTTTCCCCATCGTGACCGTGGTCGGCCTCTCGTGGTCGGTGGTCGGGTCGGGGCCGACGGGTTTTCTCAAGGTCAGCAACATCCGTTCTGACCTGGGAGTTTGACCATGTCTCCTGCCAAGCAGGCCTCAGAGAACGAGGCCGCTGGTCCAATGGCGGAAGGCGCCCGGCTGGAGGCCATGCGGCGACGCGTCCGGCTTTCTCGCCTGGCGCTCTGGACCGTCATCGCGGCCGGCCCGATCGCCCTGGGCGTCGCCGTCACCTCCACCCCGACCGTGGTCGAGGCGGCCACTGCGGCCAGGTCCGCCGCAGTGCGCACCACGATGGTGTCCGCTGATCCCGCCGGCTATGCGCAGGTGTTCGTCGACGCGTGGTTGCGCAGCAGCGCGGATGACGCCTTGAGTGCGCAGGCGCGGCTTGCGCAGTCGATGGCGCCGGACGTCGAACTGCCCGGCCCGGCCGCGGGAGTGCAGCCGGTGCCCCGGTCCGTGACGGCGGTGCGCAGTGCGCAGCGCGCGAGCGGGGCGTGGTCGGTGACGGTGGCTGCGCAGTACGCCGACGGACGGTTGCGGTACTACGCGGTGCCGGTGTCTGCCGATCGCGCGGGCGCCTCGTTCACCGTGACCGGTTCACCGAGCGTGGTGGCGGGCCCGGCCCCGGCCGAGGCGCCGACGTCGCCGTACGGCGTGAGCGTTCCCCAGGGCGATCTGTCGTCCGCGGTCGGGGAGTTCCTCACCGCCTACCTGGCCGGGGCGGGAGAGGTGGACCGCTACCTGTCACCCGGCGTGCGGCTCACCGCCGTCTCTCCGGCCCCGTACACGGCGGTCACGGTGCAGCAGGTGTCCGCCGCCGAAGAGGCCGCCGCCGGACAGGTGCCGGCCGACGGCACGAAGGTCCGCGTCCTCGTCCAGGTGGAAGCCCGGGACGCCCAAGGGCGGTGGCCGCTGGCTTACGAGCTCGCCCTCACGGCCCGCTCCGGCCGGTGGGAAGTCTCGGCGCTGGAGTCCGGCGCCATCCTCAGCGGGGGTGCCCGGTGAACGCCGTGAACAGCCTGATGCTCGCCGGGCAGTTGGACGACCTCGGTAACTCGTGGATCGACATGTTCAAGGACTGGGCGACCAAGGGTCTGCAGGCTGGCCTGCTCGTCCTCGTCGTCGTCATCATGATCCAGAAGTTCTCGTTGAAAGCCGGGATCGGCGCCCTGCTTTTGATGATCATCGCGCTGGGGTTGTACAACTCCCGCGAGGAGCTGGCCGATATGGTCACCGACGAGGTCAAGAACCCGGCCAAGGGCGCGCCCGCTGTCCCCGGAATCGTGCAGATTGAGCCTCCGACCGCCCGTGAACACTCCGCAGGCGTCGGAGGCTGGCTGTGAGCGCCGCCAACATCTCCGTGCGGACGGGCCGTTTCTACACTTCCGCCCGTCGCCACCCCTGGGTGCTGGGGAAGGTCGCGGACTGGAAGATCCCCCTCGGCCCGTACACGCCCGCGCAGATCGTGGTCGCCGTCGGCGGCGGCTTTCTTCTCGTCAAGACCATCAGCTGGTGGGCGTGGACGGGGCCGGTCCCGATCGCGGCCTGGCTGCTGGCGATCTGGGCGGTACGCCGCCCCAAGGTCCGGGGCCGTGCCCCGATGCAGGCGGCGCTGGGCTGGGTGCTGCTGGGATGGCAGCCCCGCGGAGGGCGGATCGGCGGACGGGCTGCCCGCGACCGTGCCCCCCGCCTGCTCCTCGGCGGTTTCACGGTCGAGGACGCGCCCGGGCCCGGCCCTGATACGGCGGCCGCACCGTCCCGTGCCGCTCAGCGGCGCACCGCTCCGGCGCGGCTCCCGAGCCCGGCCGCGGCTCGCCAGGCCACGCGCCCCGGTACGAAGGCGACTGCTCCCGCGGTGCCGGTGGGGCCGGTGTCGGGTGTGCAGCAGCTGCTCGCGCTCGCCGGGCAAGGGGGTACGCGGTGAGGGTTCCGATCCGTCACATCGCCGGGCACCTGGTGTGGTCGGCGCAGGGCAGCGTGTGGGCCCTCTACCGTCTTCACCCTGGCCCGGATGCGCGCGGACAGTCCGAGGAGACCGTCCAGGGCACCCACGTGCCCGCAGCGGTCCGGGACGAACACCTCGCCAAGATCACGCATTTGGTGCGGTCGCTGTCCGGGTCGCCACGGTTGTTCGGACTGTGCGCCCAGGTCGATCCCGGCGAGATCGCCCTGCGCATGATCGAGGGCATCGAGCCGGCCGACACGGCACCGGCTGACGGTCCGCACCCGTGGGTGGAGAACGTCGAGGCGACCCTGGATCTGCTGGACAGCCAGGAGATGCACCGCCGCACCCTGTGGCTGGCTGTTCCGCTGCAGACAGAACAGGCCGGTCTGCAGTTGTCCTCCTCCCTCGGCGCGGCGTGGGCAGAGTTGTCTCCGATGCTGGGCCTGCGCACGGTGCCGGTGGCCCGGCGTGAGGTGACCGCCGCCCGCGAGCAGGCCTCCCGCGTGGAAGCGGCCCTCGCCGGCGGCATCGCCTTCCGCCCGGCCCGCCCGGCGGAGATCGTATGGATGATCCAGCACGCCCTCCACCGCGGAATTGCTGAGCCTCTGCTGACGGAGGCCGAGACCAGCGACCTGTACGGCGGGTACCTGCGTGACGGTGTGCTGCGCTCCCCCAGCTACGCCGATCTCGGACAGGTCCGCCTGCAGGAAGGCGGCATCGATCCCGTCATCGACGACGTCGACGAGCTCAGGAGCGCGGGCCGGATCACGCGGTCGGGCCGCAATGCCTGGTGGCGGCTGAACACCGGCTCGCCGATCGGACGGCGCTGGCTGCAGATCGAGTCCGACGCCGGGGTCGGCTACCAGGCGCAGCTGGCGCTGGCCGAGTGCCCGCCTGCCGTCCAGCAGGACGCCGCCGACCTGTTCGCCCAGTTGGAGACCCTCGATTTCCCGGTCGATTACACCGTCGACCTCACGTTGGTGCCCGCGGAGAAGGCCCGCGACCAGGTGCGGCGCAAGAAGAACGAGTTGATCGACCAGGCCGACCAGTACGACGCCCGCCCCACCGGCATGCCGGCCTCGCTGACGGACGCGGCCCGTGACCTGGGTGAGCTGGACGCCCGCTTGTCACGGACCTCGGTCGAGGTTGAGGTGCAGTCCGTCACCGTGCTGACGGTGTGGGGTCCCACCGCCGCCGTCTGCGACGCCCGCGCCCGGGCACTGACCGCGCTGCTCGCCGGCGCCGACTACCGGGCCGTACGGCCGACCGGCCTGCAGGAGTCTCTGTTCGCCCTGGGACTGCCCGGCACCGTACGGCCCGGCGTGGTCCAGGAGTTCACCCAGCACCAGGTCAGCGAGGACTGGGCGCTGGGCGGGGCCTTCACCGCCTGTGAGGTCGGCGACCCGAACGGCATGTTCCTCGGCATCGACCTGGACTGCGGCACCACCCGCCCCGTGATGATCAACGTTGCAGATGCGCCCAAGGTGGACGCGTCGGCCTCGATGGGCATCGTCGGGGACCTGGGGGCGGGCAAGAGTGTCCTGCAGAAGCTGATCGCGGAGGCGGTGTGGGCGCGCGGCGGGTGCGCGATCTGCATCGACCGCACCCCGGTACGCGAGTGGGCGACCTTCGCCCGCACCGCCGCGAAGGGCCGCGTCCAGATCATCGACGCCGCCCAGGCCGAAGTGTCCATCGACCCGCTGCGCATGTTCGACGGTCCCGAGGGCCGTCACTACGCCCTGTCCTACCTCACCCTCCAGCTCGGCATCGGCCCGATGAGCACAGGCGGCGAGGTCCTGCACCACGCTGTCGAGCAGGCCGCCGCCAGCGACCAGCCGTCCATGCACCGCGTGCTTCAGGTCCTGGAGGAGATGGCCGGGAACGAGGTGGGTAAGCGGCAGGACGCCGCCGCGAGTCTCGCCGGCCTCGTCCGCGTGGTGGCCACCAACTCCCTGGCCCGGATGGTGTTCGACCCGGCGCTGCCGCCGGTGCAGTTGGACGCCTCCAGTGCCTCCGACATGATCGTGATCACGACGACCGGTCTGAAGCTGCCGCCGAAGGCCGCGTTCGGTAATCCCGAGATCCTGCACCAGCAGCCGCTGGAAGCGCTGATCGGGCGCGCCGTGCTGTATCTGATCGCTGCGATAGCCCGGCAGACCGCGTTCGAGGACCCGGCCCGGTTCACCGCAGTGGTCGCGGACGAGTTGTACTGGCTCACCTCGTCGGCCGAGGGCACCGCGCTGGTCCACGAGATCCTCCATGACGGGCGCAAACACGGCGCCGGCCTGCTCGCCGGGTCCCACGACGCTGAGGAACTCGGGCCCGACCGAGGTCTGATGGCCTACCGTGCGCTCGCCCGCACTGCGGATCGTGAACGTGCCCGCCGCGGCCTGGAGTTCGTCGGCCTCGATCCGAACGATCCGGAGTTGCTGCGGCTGGTGACCACCGGCCTGTCCCCCGTCGGCCGCAAGGGCCGGGAGGGCGAGTTCCTGCTGGCCTGCCCGCGGCAGAACACCGGCCGGGTCAAGGTCTCCATCCCCTCTATCCCACGCATCACCACGTCCATCACCACCACACCCGGCCGCCGCACGAGCAATGCCCCGTCCTCCGTGCCTGAGCCGCTCGCCGGTGACAGCGCGGGGACCCGTCCGAAGGAACACGTCTGATGACCTCTTCGTCCTGGGAACGCTCCCGACGCCTGGCCGCGGCCGCGAGTGTCCTCACCGTGATCGCCGTCGTCCTCGGCGTGCTCGTCCTGGCCGCCGGGACAGACGTGCCGGACGGGTGGTGGCCCCGTACGGGGCCGGCCTTCACCCCTGGCGCCCGCCCCGCGGCCCAGGATCCGTGCGCCCTGATCGTGGGCCCGGCCGAGGACTACTGCGAGCGGGGCCCCACCACGACCGCTTTCTCCGCCTCCGCCGAGGATCCCGGCATGGCCGGTACAGGGTGGCAGCTGGTGTCCGCTGGTGCGGGGCTTGCCGCCTTCGTGGTGTGGCGGCTTCGGAGCGCCGCTGGGCAAGGGCGGTGCTGACATGTTCCGTCCAGACCGCGCGGCCCTCCGCTCGGCCGGCTTCATCGTGCTGCTCACTGGCGTGTTCGTCATGGTGAACAGCCAGGTCGTGTACGCGGCGGGCAGCAACAGCGAGACCGGAGACCTCCTCGCCCCGCTGAACATCACCTCCTCCGAGGGCGTGCCGATCAACGGGTACGAGCTGAACGCCGAGGGCGGCTCCATCATCGCCTTCAGAAGCCAGGCCCTGGCGTTCGCGCTGTCCGGCCTGTTCACCCTCATCCGGCTGCTGGTCGGACTGGCTGGCTGGGCGATCGAGATCGCCTTCCGGTTCCCGCTGCTGAAGATCCTCATCAAGCCCGCGCAGAAGGCCGCCGACTCCTACAACCACGTGATCGTCGACACGCTCGGTCTCAAGGGGCTGCTGCTGGCCTGGGCGTTCGTCTTCGCCGCCTTCATGATCGTGCGTGGCCGGGTCGGCCGAGGTCTCGGTGAGATCTTCCTGACGCTGCTGATCGCGGCGTTCGCCGCATCCGCGTTTGTCCGCCCGGACTACCTGCTCACGCAGGACGGCCCACTGGGGCAGACACAGCAGGTGGCCGCCGAGGTCGCCCAGCAGACGGTCAACTCCTACGACTGGGGCGGCAAGCTCGCCAGCCTGGACCCGTGCGCCGATTTGGCCGGCAACGCCGAGCTCAAGTGCCTGGAACAGGAGGGCGAAGCCCCTGTCGATTCGACCGACCTGGCCCGCCCTCTGCAGGACAGCATCACCAACGCGCTGATCGTCAAGCCGTTCATGCTGCTGGAGTACGGGCGCATCCTTGACCCGGCCAAGGCGTCCGACCGCAAGGCGTACGCCGTCCATCTGAAGTGGGTCATCGGCGGCTACAAAGCCGGCGGGAACAAAGGGAACGGGGAGCACAGCGACGCCTGCGACATGCTCCCCGACCAGGCGAAGCAGGTATGCGAGCTCGAGCAGAGCGGCAAAGTCCCCGGTGACGACGGCAGCCCCAGCCTGCCGCAGCTCACCCCAGGCGGTGACCTGCTGGACGCCTCCAACGCGATCGTCACCGATGAGGACAGGGAGTTCTACGCCTTCCTCCAGGACATGAGGAAGGCCGGTGACGTCGGCAAGGCGTGTGCCGACTACGCCGAGAAGCCCACCTGGTGGCGGGTCGGAGGTGCCGTTCTGCTGCTGGTCGCCGCCCTGTTCATCTGCGGCATGCTGCTGTCCAGCGCGATCGTGCTGCTCGGCACCCAGGGCATCTGCGCGGCGGCCGCGGCCGCCGGCGGAGTCACCTTCATTGCCGGCATGCTGCCCGGGCCCGCACGCCAGTCGGTGTGGAAGTGGCTGTCGATCTGGGGCATCGCGATCCTCGCCATGGTCGGCGTGTGTGCGTTCGTACCGTTCTTCGGCATCGCCGTGGACGCCACCATCACCAACGGGCCCGACCTGATGGTCGAGCGGATCCTGCTGATCGACGTGCTGGCCATCGCCGGTGCGGCCGGGCACCGCCGCCTGCTCACCGGGATCACCTCGGTCGGCCGACGTATGGCCATGCGGATGCGCTACGCCAAGGTCGGCGGCACCCACATGCCCGGCGACACCTCCGAACTCGGCGCAGCGCTCGCCATGAACTCCCCTGCCGCGATGGGCGGTTACGGCGGCGGGCTGCGTGCCTTAACCGGCGGTGGAGGCGGCCGGTACGGGATGCTCGGCACCCGCCAGCGGCTGATGGGTGCGCTCGCCTCCCTGGTCGACGGGGCGGGCATGCCGGTCGACACCGGCCGGATCCTCGCCGACGCCAGCACCGAAGCCGGACGCGGTCTCGCCCCGCTGACCGCAGCCGCAGCCGTGGGAGGGCTGGGAGTACGGCTCGGCGGAAAAGGCGCGCACTGGCTGCTGATCGGCCGGCGCCCGGACAGGGAACAGCTGGCCAAGTGGCGCAAGCCCACCGCCGACGGCGACCCGGACACCGGCGGCCCACCAGGTGGCCCAGGCGGCGGTGCCGGCAGCGGAGGGCCGCGTCGTCCCGGCGGTCCGCCCGACCGCTACCGCGACGAGGACGGCCAGGTCATCGACCGCGGCTCGGGACAGGTGCTGCACGACCAGAACACCGACCGCACCCTGCTCTCCACGCGCGCCCACAACCGGCTGGTGCGCTTCCGCGGCTACCGCATCCTGCACCGGGGCGGGCGGGCCGCGTACGGATCGACGGTCGGGCTGCCAACCAACGTGCAGCGGGCCCGGACGGGCGGGTCGCAATACTCCGAAGAGGCCCGCCAGCAGGTGCGGGTGTGGCGCAACACGGTTCGCGAGGACAGCCGGGCCTGGGGCGACACCGGACGGCATGTGTCCCAGGTCGTCCGGGAACACACGGACGACAGCGGCGGGATGGGCCCCTTCGTCAGCCGTCGTCTGCCGACCGGTCCGTCGCCGGCTCCGCGTCCGACCATGTCCTCCGGTTCTTCTGGCCGTACGAGTCCGGCTTCCCCTCAGCCCAGCGCGCCCGCGCCTCCCACCCCGGCCAGCGCACGGCCGAGCACCCCGCCGACGTCCCCGCCGCAGCCCAGTGGGGGCGGAGGTATAACCGGGCGGGCGGCCAGCCCGCCACCGGACAGGGCCAGGCCGATCTTTCCCGGAGGCAGCGGCGCGAGCAGCAGCACCCGTGACGTGGCGCGAGCCCGGTTCCAGGAGCTGATGCGGCGGACCGCGGCCGACGCCGAGCGCCTGCGCCAGGAGCGGGCCCGGCGGCCGGGCAACGGTGAGAGCGAGTGAAGCCGGCCCGGCGCCGGATGGCGCGTTGGGTGTGCGTGGTGATGCTGTTGGTGTTCGCCGCCGTGTGCTGTGCCGCACCAGTAGGGAACGCGATCAGCGCGTACGTCGCGCTGAAAACGGGGGCGCAGGACGACGGAGGGATCGCCGAAGGCGGCAGCGCCGCGGACATCCCTTCCCGGATGCTGACCGCCTACAAGAAAGCCGCCCAGCAGGTCGGTCGGCATGTGCCGAAGTGTCAGGGCATGCGCTGGCCGATCCTCGCCGGGATCGCCAAGGTCGAGTCCAACCATGCGGTGGGCCGGAACATCGCCGTTAACGGGGACATCCGACCGAAGATCTACGGGGTGCTCCTCAACGGTTCCGGGGCCGGGGGCAACACCACCGTCTTCCCGGACACCGACGGCGGCACATGGGACGGCACCGCTCAAGGCGAGCGCGCCGTCGGCCCGTTCCAGTTCCTGCCCTCCACCTGGGAAGGCGTCGGTAAAGACGCCAACGGCGACCAGGCCGCCGACCCGCACAACGCCGACGACGCCGCGCTCGGCGCCGCGGTCTACCTGTGCGGCAGCGGCCGTGACCTGACCAGGCGCGCCCAGCTCAAGGCCGCGATCCTGCAGTACAACCACTCCCACGAGTACGTCGCCAACGTGCTCGGGTGGATCGACCAGTACACGGCAGCCGCCAAGGACCCGGAGCTGAAAGACGTGTCCGGGAAGGTCCGCACCGTCATCGAGACAGCACTCTCCCAGCGGGGTGTCCCGTACTCGTGGGGCGGCGGCAACGCGAGCGGCCCGTCGTACGGGATCTGCTGCTCCCCCAGCGGAAAGAGCGGCACGGACATCAACGGCTTCGACTGCTCGGGCCTGACCACGTACGCCTACGCCAAAGCCGGTATCCAACTGCCTCGTACGGCCGCCGCCCAAGCCGGTGTCGGACAACGGATCCCTGCGAGTCTCGGCACCAGCGCGCTCAAGACAGGCGACCTGGTCTTCTTCGCCTACGCCCCGGGCCGCGACTCGACGATCTATCACGTCGGCATCTACGCCGGAAGCGGTCAGATGATCAACGCTGCCCGCCCGGGCACCGCCGTACGCCTGGACGCGGTCAGTGCGATGTCCGGCTTCGCCGGAGGGGCAAGGCCCCTATGACGACACCCTCATCGCGCTCGCCGCGCCCGCTGCTGATCGCGACCTTGGTCCTGGCGGTGGCCGGTACGGTCCTGCTGATCCTGCCGGCCAGGAACAACACCGCTTCCGCGACACCGTCTCCGGCGGCAGCCTCGGCAGTCCGACCTTCATCTCCTTCCACCGGCGAGGACTCTGCGGCCGGCGGCCCGGGCCCGTCGAAAACGACGGTGGCTGCGCCGTCCGCATCGGCGACCGCGCGGGCGCTGCCGCCACACGGTGAAGGAGTCGCCGGAGACCGGGCCATCCAGCAGGCCCTGGAGGCCGCATGGCCTGCGGACCTCCCCACAGGGACCGAGCGCCAGCTGCTCACAGGCGGCCGTGAACTGCTGCGAGCGGATGCCACGGGAATCGGCCGCGACAAATGGCCCTCGATGTTCGGCAACCCGGATCAGGCGATCGCGCCAGCGTTCGCCACCGCCCGCTTCCGTATCCAGGCCGTCATCGCCCACCGCAACGCCGCAGGCGACCAGGCGGTGGTGCACCTGGTGTGGGCCGGCACCGACCGCGGCGGCACCTTCACCGACGGCCGCATCACCGACCTGCACTTCACCCGAACCACCTCGAAGAAGGACGGAGGCGCCACATGGACTCCGCAGCCCCACACCTGACCGACCATGCCGATGAGACGGCAGCCGGCCAGGCACTCGGCCTGCTCAACAACCTGATCAACGCCGCTGACTGGCTCTACGACCACTGGTACCTGCTCGCCCTGGCCATCGCCACGTGCTGGGGCGTGGGCGAGATGGTGGTCCGCCGTCTCGCCGCGCACGCCTCAGCCGAGCGGATGGCCCTGGAACTCGTCTCCAACCGGCACTTCGACCCGGGCCTGGAAGAGATCTTCCGGCGCGGCGTACAGCTCGCCCGCGCCTCCACGGCCATGCCCTGGTGGGCACCCCGCAGGGCGAAGGCCGTACAGATCCGGCTGCGTGCAGACGGCTCCAGCCCGCTGCGCTACCGCATCGAGGGCCCGGCCGGCGGCGAACGTCTGCTGTCCATCACCCCCTTCGGGCCGGACGTCTCCGTCAACCGTGCGAGGCCGATCGCCGACAAGCCCCGGAGACACACCGTGCGAGCCGAGTTCATCCTGCGCGGCAAGCTCATCTCCCCCCTGCGCGAGGTCCCTCTCAATCCCGACCCGCTCCAGCCGCTCGTCGACGCCGTGGCCGATCTACGCGCCGAACTCGGAGACCTCGCCGAGATACGGCTCGACATCCAGCGTGCCCCGAAGTGGGCGCTGCGGGCGCGGCGCTTGCAACTGATGAGCGCCGCGCGCCGGTCCGAACGCCGGGAGGCCCAGCGCACCGCGCGCTGGTTGCGGCAGGACGCCAACGGCATCGAGGACTCCCTGGGCTGGCAGATGCAGCAGCTCCTCAGTGACAAGCCCGGCTCAGGATCCGGACGGCGGCTGGTGATGCCGCCGGTGCCCCGTCGGGTGGAGCCGGCCGAGGCACTGGGCAAACTCGCCGAGGACGACCACTTGGTCCGGGTGCAGCTGCTGGTGATGTGCGCCTCGAACACCAACGGCCGTGCCCAGGCCCGGCTCGCCCAGCTCCAAGCGGCGTTCGATGTTTTCGGCGGCCGCTCCCGTTGGGCCATGCGTGGCTGGCGGCTGGGACCGTGGCGGGTGGGCGCCGACCACTGGCCGACCCGGCACGGCTTCGAGCGCCGCTGGAATCTGGGGCATTGCCAGCCGCCCCGGGCGAACTGGGTGAGGTTGGAAGAGTTGACCGGCTTGCTCAAGCCGCCCACCGTGCACTGCCGTCTGCCGGTGCTCGCCGGTGACCTGCCGACCTTCTCCTTCGGCGACCCCAAGTTGCTGCTGCAGGGCATCTACCGGGGCCCGGACGGCAGGCAGCGTCTGGTCGCCACCTACGCCGAGGAGACCCTGTTCGAAGTCGGGGTCGGCAAGGCAGGCGGCGGCAAGACGGAACGGGCCCTGGCGCAGGCGATCGGCTGGGCGCACGCGGGCGGAGGGCTGGTCTTCGTCGACCCGCACCGCGACTCGTGGCCGCGGGCCACCACGTTTCTGGCACACGAGACCCTGATGCCACGGATCGCGCTCATCGACCTCAACGGTCTCGGCCCCAACCCGCAGGTGAGTTCGTGGAATCCGCTCGGCATGCACCAAGGCCAAGCGGCGCACGAAGTCGTCGAGGCGATCGCCGACGCCTACGCCTCCGCACTGGCCTGGGACGACGCGACCGCCCCGCGAGCGCTCACCATCCTCACCGCCGCGCTGACTGTCCTGGTCGCGGTCAACGAGGCTGCCTGCCAGGCCGGCCGGCCCGAGGACCAGGCCACGATCTTCCATGTGCGGGCGCTACTCACCGACGCCGCCTTCCGCCGGGCTGCGCTCGCCGCGGTGGCGGGCCGGGTGGATGAGGAAACCCGCTCCTGGTGGCAGGCCGTGTTCCCGACCTTGCCCCCCGACGCGTTCGCCGTGGTCCTCAACCCGATCGCCCGGCTAGCCGCCAACCCCATCACCCGCGCCTTCCTCGGACAGCCGGTCGGGGTCTACAACATCCGAGCGGCAATGGATTCCAAAATGATCGTCTGGGTGTGCCCAGGCGGCAACGGGCCCACCGACCGGCTCTTGACCGCGCTACTCGCCCGCGACCTGCTACGGGCGGCGCGCTCCCGGCGCGACACGCCGGAGGAGAAGCGGGTGCCATTCCGCCCGTACTTCGACGAGCTGATCACGCTGACCGGCGCGGCCCCCGAGACCATCGCTGCGATGTTCGAGGATTTCCGCAAGTACCGGTGCCACGTCCACGGCATGACTCAGCTACTTGTCCGCCTTCCCACTCCGGTGCGGCTGTCCTTGGTGCAAAACGCGTCCACGCTGGCGACCACCGCCGGTTCGAAGTCTGCGATCGCGCCCATCACCGCAGAGTGGGGCGACAACCCCAGCCCCGACCGGGTGGTCACCATGGAGCGGTTCGAGCACTACGTGTCGATGAACGTGCACGGAAGCCGGGTCGGGCCCGTCCGGCTGCGTGGGCCTCATCTCGACGACGTCTTCGCCGCGCAGGCCCGCCCCAAAGACGTCCCCGCGCTAGAGCGGGCCGCCCTCGCGAACGCCGGCGCGCACCCGCTTAACCAACTCACCGACCGCGCCGCTGAACAACTCGGCCGCGTAGCCGCCTTCCTCGCCGACCACGCCCCCGCCGGCGCAACCGCTGCCGACCTGTCGAAGGAAAAGGAATTCGGATGACCACCGCCCAGCCGAAGGACCGTACGCCGCCGGGCTTTACGCCCGGCCCCGTGGAACCCCTCGCGCATCAGCTTCTGGCCACGCTCGCCCAGCACCGCCTGGCCTCCACCCATCAACTGCATGTCCTGCTGCGGCCCGACCGCTCCCGCCAGTCGGTCTCGGAGCGGCTGAACCAGCTGCTCGGCGAGCGCCTAGTCGACTTCGTCGTACTGCCCCAGTCCAACCGCACCCGGGTCTGGCACCTCACCCCGAAGGGCGCACGCCTGACGAGGGACTGGCCAGCGCTGCGCGGCCGCCCGCCGTATCCGATCACCTCGACCACGGCCGCCTCGCTGAAGACCCCCCACACCCTCACCGTCCTGCGCACACACCTGGGGTTCGTCGCCGATGCTCGTCGCCGCGGCCACGAGCACGGCCACCTCGACTGGACGCCTGAGGTGTTCCACTCGATCGGCGACGGCGAGAAGGTCGTGGCCGACGCGGTCATGCACTACACCCTCGTCGACGGCCAACAGCGCCGGAAACTGAGGGCGTTCGTCGAGGTCGACCGAGCCACCATGAGCAGCGAGCGCCTGGCAGCAAAGCTGATCGAATACGCGAGGCTGTGGTCGTACGAACCACAGCCGGTCGGTCGGCGACGGCAGCAGACCGGGCCCGGCTGGCTGCGCTGGTACCCGGTGTTCCCCCGGGTCCTTTTCGTACTGACCGGCACTGGCCGTCAGGCGATGGACAACCGGATCAACGACCTGCAGGCCATGGTCGCCCACCATCCGCTCGTGGCTGACCTGGCTCGAGAGGTCCCGCTGGGAGCAGCCGTCCTGGAAGACCTGGAAGTACATGGCCCCACCTCTGACGTGTGGGTACCGCTGGCCGCCGGCAAGCCCCGCCCGTGGACCGCACTGTGACATCACGGCGACGCGCCCCCATGGCCGAATGTCGCAGCCTTGCCCAGCGCGCTTCCGCCGCCACGGCGGGCGTGCACCTGCACACAAGCGCACGGAGGGATACCAGTGAGTCGCCGCCACCATCGCCGAGCCCACAGTGCAGGAGCCGTCGCAGAAGCATCTTCACAGATGACGCGGCCATATTGCCGGAGGCGACCCTCTACTCGGCGGAGGCGGCGGGGGCGGGCTTGCTGTCCCGTAGCAGACGGAGTTCTGCCGGAGTGAACTGCGGGCCATCGAGTTGCGGGCGCCGTGGTCCCGCGAGTGCGGCCAGGAGAACGCTGGGGGTGACGAGGGAGGGGGGTGGAGCCTGGAGGGTGAGCACATCAGTCAGGGCGGTGGCCGCGTGGAAGGAGCCGATCGCGGTGCGGGACAGTCTGCTGACGTACCGGTTCAGGAGCCGGTCGGCGACGTGTGGCGTCTTCCCTTCGGTTTTGGGGAAGTGGATGTCCGTTCCGACGGCGAGCGTCCATGCGACGTCGACGGGGCGGGCGATGGCGCGCTGGGCTCGGCGTGCGAGCCCGGTGGTGAGACCGACGGATGCCACAAGATCGCGCAGGGCGACGGCGCCTTGCGCGGCCACCGAGACGCCGTGCCCGTAGACCGGGTTGAACGCGGCGACGGAATCCCCCAGCGCGACGAAACCCTCAGGCCAGGCCTTGAGCCGTTCGTAGTAGTAGCGCCTGTTGGCGGTGCTGTGGGTGACGGTGACGTCGGTGAGGGGCTCGGCGCGGGCGAGGAGGTCGGCGATGACCGGGTGGCGCAGGGTGCGCGCGAAGGGTTCGAAGTCGTCGGCGTCTCGGGTGGGGTGCCCGCCGGGGGCGCCCATGAGGCTGACCTGCCAGCGGTCGTGTTCGATCGGCACGATGCCGCCGGCGTTGGGGTGAGGGAGGCGTGGATCGGCCTGCACACCGACGTAGGGCCAGCCGCGGGTGGGGACGGGGGCCCGGTAGATGCGGCTGGCGTAGGCAAGGCCGGAGTCGATGCGGTCTTCGGCGAGGCCGGTGATGTCCAGTTCGGTGAGCCATCGGGGGGCGCGTGTGGCCCGGCCGGAGGCGTCGATGACGAGGTCCGCGGCGAGTTCTGTTTCGACGCCGTCGGCGTCCTGCACGCGCACTCCGGTGACCTTGCGGTTGTCCCCGAGCAGCGCGATGGCCTTGGTGTGCGAGTGGACGCTCACGCGTGGGTCTTTGAGGACCTGCTGGCGGACGACGAAGTCGATGAGGTCCCGGCTGGCTGCGATCAGGTAGTGCGTGGTGCGCTGCCATCGGCGGTACCAGCCTTCGGGCGAGTAGATGACCATGTTGGTGGTCATCGGCACCCGGTTTGCGCCCGCGGCCAAGAACTGGTCCAGCGTGCCGGGGAGGAGTTCGTCGATTGCGTCGGCGCCACCGGACACCAGGTGGTTGATGTGTGCGGCCTGGGGGACGCCGACGCGTGGCTCGGGCCCGGCGGGCAGGTCGTGGGCCTCGATGATCTCAACAGCATCGACGTGGTCCTTCAAGGCGGCGGCTGCGAACATGCCGGCGGCACTTCCTCCGACGATGACGGCACGCGTGCGTATCCGGTGCGGCTGTTCCCTCATGACGGGCTGCTTTCTGCGGGTGAACGGTGGTTCTGACGGAGGCTGCTGACGACGGGAGAGGCAAGGGCCTGGGAGACGGGTACCAGGTCACGAGGGCGCCACGCGGAGGTGTGCGGTGTGAGGTCTTCCGGATCGCGGATCGTACGGTGCTTGTGTCTGGCGGTGACGATCGCGGCTGCGTCGGCCGTTGCCTGGGCGGACTGTTCATCGTCCCCTTGACGGAGCGCAGCGCGGTAAACCTGTTCGCGTGCGGTGGAAGAACATGATGCCCGCACCGGCGAAGAGCAGCAGGCATACCGAGCGCAGGAGCGGGTCGTGCCGCCTTCGGAGCAGAGCGGGGATTTTCACAGCACAGGCCAGCAGGAGCAGGCCCGCGGGGATGTAGAAGGCTAAGTTGCCAGGTTGTTGGCTCACGTCGTGTGCCCCCTCCTCAGGGCGTTCTACCGCTGGACGGCCGACAAGCGCTGTTGGTCTCGTCAGGTCCGGCGGAAGCGGTGTGCCATAACGGCCTCGATGCGTCCGGCGAGGACCGTTGAGTCAGCGGAGAAGCGAGCCTCTGCCAGGGCAGCCGGAACGTCCGGTGCGGCTGTTCCCTCATGACGGGCTGCTTTCTGCGGGTGAACGGTGGTTCTGACGGAGGCTGGTGACGATGGGCGAGGTGAGGGCCTGGGAGACGGGTACCAGGTCACGGGGGCGCCACGCGGAGGTGTGCGGTGTGAGGTCTTGCCGATCATGGGCGGTGCGGTGCTTGTGTCTGGCGGTGACGATCGCGGCTGCGTCGGCTGTGAACTGGGCCGACTGTTCGTCGTCTCCTTGACAGAGTGCATCGCGGTAAACCTGTTCGCGCGCGGTGGAGTCGACGTACGGGGTCAGAGCGAGAATCGCGTCGTAGATGGCCGTTTTCCGTGCGGTCAGGAGCACTGCCGGCTGGGTCCGCCACCAAGGAAGCGATGTCCGGACGGCTCCGGACGGCGGGACTTCCCGCAGCTCCCGCCACAGCGGAGCAAGATGCCGCAACTGCCGCAAATCTCTGGTGAACTCTGCCACGCGGGGACCGACCAGGGGAACGGCGAAACCGATCGTGCCGAACAGCGCAGTCGGGGCGGCCAGTTGGGCGGAGACCGTGTCGACAAGGAAGTCCAGGTCATGGCCCGTCCAGCGAGCCGCTACCGCGATGAGCCGGATGACGGAGTAGGACGCGGCGATGAGGTAGGCGGGCGCCAGGATGCTCAGTCCCGCCCGCAGGGACCCACTGACCTCCTTCGACCACCGCCAGCACAGAACGCTCGTGGCCATTGCCGCGCCGCCGTAGGAGAGGAGATAGAGCAGGATCATCTCCCGGATGTACGGCGTGTTGGCGTAGTACGCGTCGAACAGGGTGCGCTGCTCCACGGGCGCGTCCCCTGCCCAGAACAGGATGAAGATGCCGGTGCAGGACAGGAGGTAGGTCGTGATGCACAGCTGGGACGCGCGCCGGGTCCGCTCGGGAGGTGCGGGACGCCAGTTGATAATCAGCACGAGGCTCGCCCCGGCGAACAGACTCATCATCGCATAGACCAGAGGGGCTGCGAAGTTGGTTATGCCGGTAAACCGGTTGATGCCGACTATCGAGCCTGGGGCGGCGCAGAACATGACGCCCACACCGGCGAAGAGCAGCAGGCATACCGAGCGTAGGAGCGGGTCGTGCCGTCTTCGGAGCAGAGCGGGGATTTTGACAGCGCCGGTCAGCAGGAGCAGGCCAGCTGGGATGTAGAAGGCTAAGTTGCCAGGTTGTTGGCTCACGTCGTGTGCCCCCTCCTCAGGGCGTTCTACCGCTGGACGGCCGACAAGCGCTGTTGGTCTCGTCAGGTCCGGCGGAAGCGGTGTGCCATAACGGCCTGGATGCGTCCGGCGAGTGCTGTTGAGTCAGCGGAGGAGCGAGCCTCTGCCAGGGCGGCCTGTACGTCGGTGGCGAATCGGATGCCGAAGTGCTCAGCCTCCAATTCGTCGTGCATGGACGCGGTGTCGGTGCGTGCGGCGATGTGGAGGACTGCGTCCGTTCGTTCCGCCTTCGGAAGGGCGACGTCATCGGCATCGGAGACGAGTGCCGCCAGGTCTTTGAGGGCGGTTGCTGCATCCTTGCCCAGGGCACGCGACGCGGCGGGGCCAGGGGCAGTGTGGCTGCCACAGTGCCCCTGAAACATGTGCCATGTCTCGTGACCGATGATGACGAGCTGATGCTCGGGATCGGTGTTCTCCTCGTAGGCGATCACGTCGTGGCCGTCCCGGTCTATCCACAACCCGCTGACTGTTGTGGGCGGGAACGCCCAGCTGCGTAGCCGGACCGGCCGCCCGCGGACGTCGCTGAGGGCACGGCCGATGGCGGGCAAGACACCCTCGTCGTCATCGGGCGGCTCAAGACTCACGAGCAGTTGGCTGCTGAGCCGCCGCATCGCCCTCGCTCCTGCACTCACTTTTCGTCCTCGTCGTCGACCTCAAGCAGGGCTTCCAGGGTCGCGCGAAGAACCTTCCACTGTCCCTCCGGCAGGTCTCGTGCCTGCCGGAGGGCGACGCCGCGGACATCGCGGTACCCCGACACCACCTCGGCCAGAGGGTCGGTTTCATGTTCCAGACGCTCCAGCACCGGCTGCAGCGCGGCGTTGAGAGCCGGGACGGCCTCTGCCGACAGGAAACCGTTGGCCTGGCCGAAGAAGAACTTCTCGATCCCGGCCTGAGTGACCGCCAGCGGCCCGTTCTTGCCTTTGCTGTGGACAATCGCGGAGATTGCCGCCCCTGACGAGCCGAAGGACTCACCGATCTCGCTGTACGAGAAGGCCGAACCGTCCGGTCGGCGCCGCGTCTCGCGCAGGTGCAGAATCCGGTTCCGGATCCGGTCGCTGAACTCCTCTTCAGGCACCTCCTGATGGGCCAGCAACGCCGCCACGGATGCCAGTGGAATGCCCGTCTCGCGCGCGAGCTCATCTGTGTTGAGCACGTCGTCTCGCGACTTGCCCACCTGCTGCAGGCAGGTGTCGATGCGCCGCAGGGTCTCAGTGAGGGCTGCACGGGGGTCTCGCACAGCGGATCTCCCTCAAGTCGGGCCGGGCGTAGTGATCCCCAAGACCATAGCCGGTCTGTACGCCTCCCAACCAGAGGCAAATCCATAGTATTTGCGGTCGACATCAAATGTAATTGACACACGGCGGCTTGGTTGCCAGGATCACGACACGACGTGACGGCCGGTTCACCACGGCTAGCGCCGCGACGTTGTCGTGTGGCCGCCATGCGCCCGCGACTGTCGGCTGCGCACCAACCAGGGGTGCACAGCCGACAGTCCGGGCCAAATCCCCCAGGTGCACCCGCCGCGCGCAGCGCTGAATGGCCGGTGGTCGCAGTCCCGCCGAAGCCTGTTCCCTGACGTCCGGAGGGCCCCGCCGTGCACACCACACCACGCCGCCCGCTGCTGCTGGTGGGTGCCGGCATCCGCGAGTACCACGCCCACAGTCTTCTGCAGATCACCGCCGCCCATCCGTTAGTCCTCGTCGACGGCGCCGTCCCGCCCTGGGCCCGCCCCTATCTGGCAGGCGAGGTCATCGTCGACCTCTCCGACCCGGGGGAAGTGAGCGCAGCGGTCGGGGAGTTCACCTCCGACCATCCCGTCAGCGGGCTCGTCAGCTACCAGCCCCGCCATGCCAGGCTCGCTGCCCACCTGGCACAGCACTTGGGCCTGCCCGGCAACTCCCCCTCCGCTGTGGCCACGTGCCAGGCCCCGGTCAGGGCCCGCCGCGTGCTGAGGGAAGCCGACGTCCCCTCAGTGCAGTTGCACGCGGTCGACGACATACACAGCGCGCTCACCGCCGCGCACACGCTCCGCTTCCCGGTCTCCCTCAGGGCACCGGCGGCGGACGCCGATCCGGTGCGCGCAGACTGCGACAGCGAGGTACGAAGCGCCTACCAGTCCCTCGCCCGAGGCACCCCCTCGGAACCGTTCGCCGCAACCATGACGATTGAGGAGTTCGGCCTGGCCGGCCCGGAAGTCGGCGTCGAGGCCGTCGTCGTCTCCCCCGACGAGGTGCGGACGGTCGCCGTCACCCGCAAAACCCTCTGCCCGGAACACGCCCGCAGTCCGGTTGGTTACAGCGTCGACGCGCACGACGATCTGCTCCAGGACGCCGCCCTCACCCGCGTGGTGGCCCAAGCAACGGCCGCACTCGGACTTACCGCCGGCGTCGTGCACGCCGATGTGCGACTGACCTCGCGCGGCCCGTTCATCCTGCAGGTCGGCGCATCCCCCGCCGATGACCTCATTCCGCTGCTGGTGGCCCGCGCCCGGGGCATCAGCCTGGCCCGGACCGCGGCCGCCCTCGCCACCGGCGACACCCCCGATCTGGCCCCCACCCGGGAACAGGCCGCCGCAATCCGCTTCCTCTACCCGGACGCCTCGGGCCGTCTCGTCCGGCTCAAAGCCCCCGAGATGTTCACGGTCCAGCCCGGGCTGGACCGTTTCGCCTGGACACAGCGGCCCGGCAACGCGGTGCTCGGCCCGCCGCGCAGCGGCCGCGAGGACCGTCTCGCGCACTGGGTCGTCACCGGAGAGGACACCGCGGAATGCACGTCGCGGCTCGCTCTGATCTCCGAACAGGTCACCGCCCGCGTCTCGAAACCCACATCCAGCCCGGTTGGCGCGCACTGACCACTCCTCGCCTGCCCCGCTCCGCCCACGAGGCGCCGTGCAGACCGCCGACCCTGCCCGCCCAGCCAAGCACCATCTACCCCGCCCCGTTCACCCTTTAGAAGGAGGAACACCCTTGATGACGTCCTCCCACCGCGCTGCCCACACCCCGCCTCCACGCCGCACGGTGCTGCTCTCGATCAGCGTGCTCGTGACCGCCGCACTCAGTGCATGCAGCGCCGGCGCCGACTCCGGAGCCGAGGGCAGCAATCAAGCGCGCGCCGTCGCGAGTCCCAGCCCGAAAGGCGCCGCAACGCCTCAGGAAGCAGCGAAAGCCCTCGACACCTACGAAGATGTCAACTCCAAGGCCAACGCGGTCCAGGACACGGAGCTCCTGGGCACCGTCGAAGCCGGCCAGGTTCATGAGCAGTCTTTGGCCGACTACAAGCAGTTCAAGACCTGGACGAAGGCCGACCAGAAGGAATACGAGCAGCCCTTCGCCTACGGGTCCCGGAAGTACTACACCCCAGCTGAACAGAGCTGGTTCGCGGTCAAAGCGACGTCCGGCGCATCCAAGTCCGAAGCACTCCTGATCTTCGACAAGGACGACGGCCGTTTCAAGATGGTCGCTGCGGTGTATGCGGAGGAGAACACCGCGATACCCGAGATCGCTGTCGACCGGCACGGGCTGGCCACCGCCGTGACCCCTTCCACCCGGGTGGGCACCCTCGCCCCATCTCAGCTCGGCGCCGCCCTCGCAGACCTGTTCGAGACCGGTGGCAGGAAGTTGGGGTCCCAGTTGGCCACCACGCAGGTCACTAAGGAGTCCGTCAAGTACTACACGGACCGCAACAAGGGCAAGAACTCCAACTGGGCCACCACCGCGTACTTCAGCGCCGAACCGGCGCACTCGAAGGTGTACGCGCTGCGTATGCCCAACGGCGGCATACTGGCCGTTTTCCCGACCGCGCACACCTCAGAGGTTCTCCTCAAGCCTCCGTACATGGGCAACCACCAGATCAACCCGAGTAAGGCGGAGGCGGTCTACAACAGCACTCCCCGGGCCATCATCACCGACGAGCATCAGGGCCAGGCCCTCGCAACGCTGACGCCGTCGGGCAACCCCAGCGTGATCGCCCGGGAGTACCGGATGGTGGACTCACGGTGAGCGCGCAGCGCAGCACCGAGGCCGGCCCGCAAGAACAGGTCCGCATGCGGTACACCCCGATCGCTACCCCCAGCGTCTGGGCATTCGACCGTGACCAGAGGTTTGCGAAGTTCCTGGCCACCCGGCTGGCCGAGGCCGAAGCACTTGGCTCCTGCAGCGCGGAACTCAAGTTCCTGGCCGGTCTGCGGGACGTCTTCGAAGAGTGGCTCGCCAACCGCGAACTCGCAGTGAAGATCGCCGACCACAACCTTGCCATGAGAGCAGACGACGACCTCTTCACCGGCAGCATCAGCGCTCTGGGCTGGTCGCTGCGCAGTTTCGCCCACAGCGTCTGGTATCAGCACCCCAAGTGGGAAGGGGCATTCCACCCGAATGTTGTCTCACCACCGATCGACCCGCTGAGGGCCTCAGTAGGCGCGAAGGCACACAACCGTCCCGAGTTATGCGAGTGAACTCATGTATCGAGGTGGGAACTTGACTGGCATATGCATAGCCTCATGGTCACGCAAACGCACTACCGCTGCTGGACCGGGCTGCGGTTCTGGGCCGTCGTATGTCGGAGGGCCGGGGCAGCGGTCTCACCGAACCGCGTCGCATGGGGAGCCAACATGACCGCAACATATCCACGCTCTTCACGGATCAGGATCGCCCCTACTCGCACCCGGACGTACGCCTCTGCGCTGCTTCTGGCAGGCAGTCTGGTGGCACTCGCCGGTTGTAGCGACAGCGGCAGCGACGCGGACGCGTCACCGCCTCAGACCAGTCCTACTGAAACGGCTGGCCCTGCGTCTCCCAGTTCCACCGCCGAGGCCGAGGACGCCGCTGTCATCGCGGCGTACACCAGCTCCTGGGACGCAAAAACCGAGGCCTACCAGAAGGCTTCTTCCGTGGGCACCGACGTGAAGAAGTACACGACTTTCAAGGCCCTGGCAGACATCGAGCGCAACTTGTCGGCCATGAAGAAGGCCGGGCAGGTGACAACCGGTAGGCCGGTGATCCACCCGAAGGTCGTCAACGTGACCAGGTCGGAGATCCCCAAGGCCACGGTCGCGGACTGTGTGGACACCACGAACTGGACGCTGATCGACAAGGCCACGAAGAAGAAGGTCCGGCTGCCGTCGGAGCGGCTCATCAAATACGTCAGCACCGCATCTCTTGAAAAGTGGGGGACGAAGTGGATGGTCACCGAGTTGACCGCTCAAGATCAAGCCTGCTGACCCGGCGTCTCAGCACACTCACGGGCGCCCTGGTCCTGGCCACGGCCGGCATCGCGCACGCCGGCGATGATCCCGACGTCGACGTCGGTGAGTGTCAGGTCGTCGAGTTCTGCGTCGGCGTCGGAGTCGGTGACGAGACCGATGGGAGTGGCGGGCAGGCAGGCGGCTCGCAGGGCGGCAGCGACAGCGATCTGAACTGTGGTTACACCAAGATTGAGCCGAAGCCGCCGGCCGAGCACCCGGCCTGGAAAGGCAAAGACCCCGAGAAGTACGACTTGTATTTCAGGTCGTGCTCGGACGGCGGGCAGGACAACCCGGACGGCTTCATCGTCGTGCCGACCGGTCAGCCTCCTGTGCCGCAGGTGGACCCCCAGGAGTTGGCGCAGCGCGCGGTCGATGCCATGACGCTGCTCGGCCCGGATATTGCCAGCCCGAAGGCGGCCGGGAAGTACATCGTGGGTGTGCCGATGTGGATGTGGGTCAATCAGAGCGCCACGACCTACGGGCCGAACACTGCGTCGGCCTCGGCGGGCGGGGTGACGGTCACCGCGACCGCGAAGGTGTCGAAGGTCGTGTGGCAGATGGGTGACGGCGACTCCGTGACGTGCAATGGCCCAGGCACGCCCTACCAGGCTTCTGCGGGCATGGCCCAGTCACCCACCTGCGGACACGTGTATTCCAAGACGTCAGCCGGTGCCCAGGGCGGCAAGTTCCCGGTCACGGCGACCTCGACATGGACGATCGACTGGCAGGGCGGCGGAGCCGCCGGCCAGCTCACCGAGATCCGGCAAACCAACGCGCAGGTGGCGATCGGCGAGCTGCAGGTCGTCAGGTAACGCTGCCGGAAGGACAGAACGTTGAGCAAGACCCAAGAACGTGTAGACGCAGTCAGCTCGAACGGCGTGCCCCACCAGGGACGTGTCGCCGAGCCTGTTACTCCCCCGCGGGTGTCGGCCCGTCGTCGCCGACCAGGGGTCATCGCCCTGTCGCTGGCGCTGATCGCTGCCGGCGGGGCCGGGGTTGCCGTCCTGCTGCTGCAGGTCGGCAACCGCACCGAGGTGGTAACGGTGGTCCGTGACGTCCAGGTCGGCCAGGTCGTGACCGAAGACGACCTGGGCACCGCGAGCATCGCCCTGGACCCGGCCGTGAAGACGGTACGCGGCGATGACCTGGACTCGGTGGTGGGCAAGCAGGCCGCCGTGGAGCTCAAGCCCGGTTCCCTCCTCACCCCGTCACAGGTGACGAAGGATTCCCTGGTAAAGGCCGGAGAGCAACTGGTGCCGATCGGGCTTGAGCCCAAGCAGATCCCGGCCACCGCCCTGGTGCCGGGCCAGAAGGTACAGCTGGTCCACGTTCCGGCCCAGGGGGCGGCGGACACCGGCACAACGTCCGCTGCCCGGCCGGCAACCATCGACGGACGGGTCGTGAAGGCATCCGGCGCCGCCCCCGGCACCGGGATCGTGGTAGTCGACGTCGCCACCAGCGCGCAGGACGGACCCACCGCTGCCGCATGGGTGGCGTCCGGCACTCTGCGCCTGGTCCTCACCGCTGCGGACGGCAGCTGATGGCCGTGATCGCGTTGGCAGGCTGCAGTGGCGCGCCCGGCGTGACGACGAGCGCTCTCGCCCTGCTGCTGTCGTGGCCGCTGGAACCGGGCCGGCGGATGATCCTTGCCGAGTGCGACCCGGACGGCGGGGCCGTATTGCACGGTCTGCTGCAGGGCACTCTCGGCGACCGGTACGGGCTGCGCAACCTCTCCGTCGCCGCCCGCAAGGGCGAGTTCAGCGACGCCTTCTGGCGCCAGCTGATCCATCTGAGCGGCGAGGACGGCAAGAAGGAATCACTGCGCGACCGGCTGCTGCTGCCCGGCATCACCGATCCCGCGCAGGCGGCGAGCCTGGGCTCGGTCTGGAAGATCCTGGCGCAGATGTTTCGCGGCATCGACGCCCAGAGCGGCCATGACGTCCTGATCGACCTCGGCCGCCGCGGGGCGAACGGGCCGTCCGGCGTCCTGGCCGAGCAGGCCGACGCGGTGGTCGTCGTGGTCCGCAACACCCTGCGCTGCCTGCAGGCAGCCGAGGCCCGGGTGCGCACACTGGAAGAGCAGGTCGGCGACGTCAGCGTGCTGATGATCAACGAGGGGCCGTATCCCGCGGGCGAGATCCAGCGCGTTCTGCAGGTACCGGTGCTGGCCACCCTGCCGTACGCGCCGAAGGACGCCTTCGTGCTGTCCGACGGCGCCGAACAGCCGCGCCACTTCACGAAGTCGCCGCTCATGAAAGCCGCCCGCACGGCCAGCACCCTGCTGGTTCAGCGGGCCGCTCTACGCCGCGCCCGCCTCGATCCGCGCAGCGCGTTCACCGCAGGCGGGGAGGTGACTCGTGCGCGGTAAGCCTTTGCACCCCGATCCCACCGTGGCCCCTTCGCCCGGCCACCCTCAGCCTGCCCGGCCTCGCCCGGCAAACGGGACGGCCGCCGGTGCCGCCTCGGGTACGCGAGTGCTCGGCCATACTGCGCCTCAGGTCACCGTCGACTACAAGGTCGCCCGGCACATCGCCGGACAGGTCGCCAAGAGCCGCGAAGAACTGCTGAAGTCGACGCCCGGCATGGACCGGGCCAGCGAGGAGCAGCGCTGCCTGGAATGGATCAACGAGGCGGTCGCGGTCTGGTCGGACGCAGCGGCAATGACGCCCCAGGAAGACAGTGCACTGCGGCGTGCCGTCCATGACCAGCTTTTTCGGGCCGGGCGGCTCCAGCCGTACCTGGACGACGAGCGGGTCGAGGACATCATCATCCAGGGCCCGCACGAGGTGTGGCTCGACTACGGCGACGGCGAACGCCGCATGGTCGGGCCGATCGCGGACTCGGAGGAAGAACTGCTGGAGCTGCTGCGGGAGTTGGCCCGGGGTTCCGGGCACAACGAACGCACCATCTCCACCGCGAATCCCACCCTCGCCCTGTCCCTCCAGGACGGCTCGCGTCTCCAGGCCATCACCGGGCTGGGCCCGATGACCTACGCGGTCATCCGCCGTCACCGGGTCTCCCACGCCAATCTCGACGACCTCGTACGCCTGGGCACGATCGACCCGATCCTGCGGCAGTTCCTCGGCGCGTGCGTGCGCGCAGAGAAGAACATCATGATCGCGGGGAAGCAGAAGGCCGGGAAGACCACCCTGCTGCGGGCGATGCTCAAGGAGTTCGACCCGGAGTGCCGGTTCGCCACCATCCAGACCGAGGACGAACTCTTCGCCCACGCCAACGGCTACCACCGGCAGGTTGTCTCCCTGGTGGGCCGCGAGTCCAACGGCGAGAAGGACGTCACCGGCCGCAGCGCCGGCGAGGTCACGCTCCTGGACCTGATGCATCCCGCGTTGCGGATGTCGCTGGAGCGGATCGTGGTCGGCGAGGTCCGCGGCCCCGAAGTCGTCGCCATGATGCAGGCGCTGACGAACGGGTCGGGCGGCAACCTGTGCACGATCCACGCGCGTCGCCCCGACATCATCTTCGACCGGATCGCCGAGCTGTACGCGCTCGCCCAGGACAACCTGTCCGAGCAGCTCGCCTACCGGCAGACCGCCAACGGCCTCGACTTCATCGTGTACGTCGACATGACGGACGAGACGCAGATCGGCGGCCGACGCCACCGCTATGTCTCCCACATCCTGGAACTGACCGGGATCGGCGAGAACGGCCGCCCGGCCACGAACACGATCTTCTCCCCCGGAGCCGAGTTCGGGGACCTGCGGGCGGTACCTCGGATGGACCCGGGCTGCATCGACGACCTGCGCCGCGTCGGCTTCGACTCCTCCCTGCTGCAGCATCCCTACGGGGCCTGGCAGGAGCCGCTGCCGCTGATGGTGGGGGTCAGCCGATGATCCTACTGTTGGGGCTGCTGAGCGGCATGGCAGCAATCGGCGGACTGATCGGCGTTGTTGCGGGTCTCGTGGGTACGACGGCGCCGCGCCGGGCGCCGCTGCGACAGCGCTGGCAGGCCCTGCGCACCAGGACGGAGCAGAGCGAGGATGTCCGGCTGCGCCGGCGGACCCTCGCGGCTGTGGCGGTCGTGGTGTTCGTGGCCGTATGGCTGGTCTCGGGCAATTTCGTCGGAGGCGTACTGATCGGGGCGGCCGTGATCGGGGTGCCCTGGCTGATCACCCCCGCGCGGATGGCGCAGGACCGCATCGGTCAGCTGGAAGCCTTGAGTGAGTGGACCCAGCGGCTGGCCGGTCTGCTGCGGCTGGGCATGGGCCTGGAACAGGCGATGATCACCAGCCGTCAGGGTGCACCGGAGGAACTCGCCCCGCAGATCGTCACCCTGTCCGACCGGCTGCGGCTGGGCTGGCGGCCGGAAGGGGCGCTCCGCGCTTTCGCCGAAGAACTGGACGACGTCACCGCGGACAAGGTGGTGGCCGCGCTCACTTTGTCGGTCAACGACCGCGGGCCGGGCCTGGCCCAGGCGCTGGAGGATCTGGCGGGCACGGTCCGCGACGAAGTCGCGCGCAAGCGGTCGATCGAGGCGGACCGGGCGAAGCCGCGCACCACCGTGCGGTGGATGACCGTCATGACCGTGGGCATCGTGGTCGCCGGGTTCTTCGTGCCGTCCTACACGAAGCCCTACGCGACGCTGCTCGGACAGCTGGTGCTCGCCTTCCTGACGGCCGGCTTCATCGGGGTGCTCGCCCTGATGCGGCAGCTGGGCAACTTCCGCCGTATCCCGCGCTTTTTGATCACCGACCCGGCCAGCACCGTCCGTCTGCCCGCCCCCGCAGCGGAGGCGGACGTGCCGGTCACCGGCCGTGAGCCGGAAGGAATCCCCTCGTGAACCTGCTTCCCGTCGTCCTGACCGGCGGCACGGTAGGCGCCGGTCTCGCCTTGCTGGTGCGGGAACTCCTGCGTCCGCAGCCCGCGTTGGGACCGGCCCTCGCGCGCAGCGCTCCGGCCGCCTTGGCGCTCCCCGAACCGGAGCTGGACCGTGAGGAGGCGTGGGGACGGTGGCTGCTGGCCCGCCTCGAGCGCCTGCCCGGCGTGCGGATCCCCACCATCAACCTGGCCGTGCTCGGACAGCAGCCGGGCCAGTTCATGCTGAAGAAGACCGCGCTCGCCGGTCTTGGCCTGCTCTGCCCGGTGATCGCAACGATTCCATGGATCATCGCGGGCGTCTCCCTGCCGTTCTACCTGCCCGCCGGCGTCGGACTCCTCATCGCCGGCCTGTTGTTCATCACACCGGATCTCGCGGTGCGGGACCAGGCCAAGCGGGCGCGGGAGGAGTTCGCACACGCCCTGTCCGCCTACCTCGACCTGGTCGCACTCAAGCGGGCCGCCGACGCCGGCCCAGCCGAGGCGCTGGAGAAAGCCGCCGAGGTCGGCCAGGGCTGGCCCTTCCTCTACCTGCAAGGCGCCCTGCGCCGGGCCCGGATGGAGAAGATCCCGCCCTACCAGGCACTCAATGAGCTCGCCGCCGAGTACGACCTGCCCGTCCTGGACGACGTCGCCGACATCATGCGCGGCTCGGCCACCGACGGCGCCGCCGTCTACAAGGCACTGCGCGCCCGTACCGCCGCGCTCAACGCGGAGCTGCTGGCCGGTCAGGCCGCGGAGGCGAACGCCGCCAGCGAGAAGATGACCGCCCCCGGCGCCCTGTTGGCCGTGCTGGTGATGCTGCTGATGGCTTTCCCCGCGGTCATCCGCATGCTCACCGTCTAAGACCATACCGATTCGCTGAATCTCTGAAGGCGCAAGGAGCCCAGATTATGAACCACACCGCAGCCCGCACCTACCGTGCAGTGCACTGGCTGACCACACGTCTGCAGGAGAGCCTGGAGGAGGCCAGGAGCCGTCCGGACCGCGGCGACATCAGCACCACCACCGTCATCATCTGGGTGGCTGCCGTCACCGGCGCCGTCCTGATCGCCGGAACCATCGCTGTCGTGATCGCCAAGTACAACGGCCAGCTCAACGGACTGTGATGTCCCGTCCCGAGCGGCTGAAGAACTGGTGGGAGGGGCGAAGATGGCACGACGACCGCGGCGACACCTCCATCCAGATGGCGATCGTCTTCCCGTTCGTCCTGCTCGCCACGGTGGCCGTCATCCAGGCCTCCATGTGGTACTACGCACGGCAGATCGCTTTGACCGCTGCCCGCGAGGGCCTCACCGCAGCCCGTGCCTACGAGTCGAGCCCGGCCACCGGTGCGGCCCGGGCACGGGACGTGCTGGGACGTGTCGCGGGTGACAGCCTGCGCGGCTACAGCGTCACTGCCGGCAGCGACGGGCAGCGGGTGCGGGTGCAGGTTTCCGGCACGTCCCTGTCGATGATCCCGGGTGTCGGTGGCCTGCAGGTCACTCAGTCGGCGTCCGGACCGGTGGAGCGCTGGACGGTGCCGGGAGGGTGAACCACATGCGATACAGAGCCCGTTGGGCGCGCAGAGGGCGCAGTGATGAAGGGAGTGCCGCGATCGAGGCGGCCATCGTCCTACCATCGCTGATCATGTTCCTGTGTCTGGCGATCGCCGGCGGACGCCTCGTCACCTCCGGGTCGAAGATCGACGCAGCAGCCGAGGACGCTGCCAGGGAGGCGTCCATTCACCGCACCGCGAGTGCCGCCCAGGGCGGCGCGCAGGCGGCGGCCGCCGAGTCCCTCAACGACCAGGGCATCAAGTGCGCCTCGACCAGCGTCACCATCGACACGGGCGGTCTCAGCGTGCCGGTGGGCCAAGTCGGCACCGTGACCGTGACCGTGAACTGCACGGTCAACCTTTCAGACTTGCTGCTGCCGGGTGTGCCGGGGTCCCGGACGCTCACGTCGACGGCCGTCTCGGTGGTGGATCAGTACCGGCAGCGAGGTGACTGATGATCTTTCGCCAGATGAGGCTGAGCCGGGCTCAGTGCGATGACCGGGGAGGTGTCACCGTGTTCGTCGCCGTGTGCGTCATCGGTCTGATCGGCATCATCGGCATCGCCGTCGACGGCGGCAGCAAGATGCGCGCCACCGAACGCGCCGACTACATCGCCGGTGAAGCCGCCCGGGCGGGCGGACAGGCTATCGACCCTGCCGAGGCGATCAGCGGCAATGCGATCGTCGTGGATCCGCAGGACGCCCAGGCCGCCGCTCAGGCCTACTTGCGCTCCGTCGGCGCCACCGGCACGGTCAGCGTGTCCGGCGGCGGGAAGACCCTCACCGTGAACGTCACCGGCTCGTACGACACCAAGTTCTTGTCGGTCGTTGGGATCGGCTCGTTGTCGGTGACCGGCCATGGCAAGGCCATTCTCCTCCATGGCGTCACCGCTCCCGAAGGAAACTGATGCGCACCACCCCCTCCCCCGCTGCAGCGTCCGGCCGCGCCCTGGGCCGCCTCGTCAAAGCGCTCGTGAGCCTGCTGGCCCTGGCCGCCGCGGTCGCCGGGCTGCCGATACTGCTCGCCTGGGTCACCCCGGTCATCTGGTCGGCCAGCAGCGACGATCTCGCTCACCTGCTGGACCGGCAGGACACCGGTGGAGCGTTTTTGCTGCTGCTCCTCGCGGTGGGCTGGATCGGGTGGGCGCAGTTCGCGTTCTGCGCCGTACGCGAGCTGATCGCGCAGTTGCGGGGCCGGACCTGGCATGTCCCGCGAGGGATGGGCTCCTCCCAGCGCGCTGCGGCTCTCCTGATCGGCAGCATCCTGGTGCTGCTGCCCACGAGTTCAGCTCTGGCCTCCGATGCCCAGGCCGCCCCGGCCACCTCGGCGGCCTCCATTCCCGGACAGGCCCAGCCCTCGCAATCAGCCGAGACCCAACCGGCCCCGACGTCCACGTCCGCCATGAGCACCACAGGCTCCCGCGCGTCGTACACGGTGCGCGAGACACGCCCCGCTGAAAGCCTGTGGGGCATCGCCGAGCGAGAGCTGGGCGACGGCGAGCAGTGGCAGGAGATCGCCTCTCTGAACGAGGGCCGCGTCATGCCCGACGGCCAGGTCTTCCGCGCCAACAGCTTTCTCCAGCCGGGCTGGCAGTTGCAGATGCCCGAGAGCGGCATCCCGGACGGAGGTGTCCATACGCAGCTGGCAGAGAGTACCCCCGCCGCGTCCGAGAAGGGCCAGCACGTCGTCAGGGTGCACTCAGGCGACTACCTGTCAAAGATCGCGGAGAAGGAACTCGGTGACGGCAACGAGTGGCCCAAGCTGTTCGAGGCCAGTAAGGGCAAACCGCAGCCGCACGGTCTGCCGGAGATCACCGACCCGGACATGATTTTCACCGGGCAGCAGGTCACCATGCCCGGTTCCCAGACTGATCGACCCACTTCGCCGCAGGACAGCCATGGCGGCGACAAGGCGGGTGGCCAAGAGACCGATCCCCCGGCTTCCCAGACACCCGGTGGCGAGCAGACGCCGGACAACAGCTCGGGGGATGCGCAGCCGCCGGGCCAGAGCATCGCGCCCGGGCCTTTGCCGTCGGCTCCCAGCACGCCGAGCAGCCGGCCAGCCGAACAGCCCCCGGATTCTCCCGCAGCGCCGCAGCACAACAGCGCCTCCGCTTCTGCCGCATCACCATCGGCGCCAGCGTCAGCCACGGCAGACGGCCCGCTGTCCCTGAAGACGGTGGCGGGTGCGGGTGCGCTGCTGGCCGCCGCCATCACCGGTGCTCTCGCTGTCCGCCGGATGCTGCAGCGCCGCCGCCGCAAGCCGGGCGAGAAGATCGCCATCGCGGCGGAGACCTCCCCGGCCGAGGCGCAGTTGGCGACGGCCGCGGACCCGGGCGCCGCCACCCGCCTGGATGTGGCCCTGCGGACGATGGCCCACCAGGCTGTTCAACAGGAGAACGCCCCGGTCCTGCCGGGGATCCGGGCCGCACAGATCGGTGCCCGCACGCTGGAGGTGCTGCCCGAGGACCTGGCCCAGGAGCCGCAGGCGCCCTTCGTCGCCGGGAAGGCCGGCTGGTGGGTCCTGGCCGCCGACGCAGCCCTGTTGGACGAAGAGGCCGCCCGCGACGTTACGGCGCCGTACCCCGGGCTGGTCACGGTGGGCAGCACCGATGGGGGTGACCTTCTGCTGCTCAACCTTGCCCGGGTACCCGCCCTTCTGCTGGACGGCAATCCGCTCCACATCACCGAGGTGTGCACGTCGCTCGCCCTGGAGCTCGGGATGAGCCCCTGGGCAGGCGAAGTCGAGGTCGTGGCAGTGGGGTTCGGTGAGGACCTGCCGCACCTCCTGCCCACTGCACGGATCGCCCACATGCGGCAGGCCCGGCACGCGCTGCGCGACTTGAGCCAACGGCTGCTGGAAGCTCACCAACTGCCCGAGACCCGTCATCAGCCCTACCTGCTGCTGTGCGCATCGTCGCTGGACCCAGATATCGCCTGGGAATTCGCCGATGTCATCGACAAGGCCGGAGTCGTCCCCGTCACCCTCATCGCCCCGGCAAGCACGGCCGCCGCGCACTTCCCGGAGGCGGAGATCCTCAACGCCTCCGTCAGCGACCCTCAGCATCTCGACTCGGCCGGCACCGACATCACGGTGCAGCGCCTGGACCACGCCTCATACCTTCAGATCACCACCGCGCTGATGGTGTCCTCCCAGCCGGCACACCCGGCGGATGGCCCGTGGGAGAACGTCCCGGACGAGCCCGGCCGGGTGCAGCATCCCGAGCCTGAGGAATCCGCCGCACCCGCGGCCGGTACGGACACGATGTCTTCGCCGGCCGCGGATACGGGCGGCAAGGCCTTCCCCGCCCTGCTTGCCGCCGCCATCGATCTATCCGATCTGCGTCTGCTGCCCGCCACCGTTCCGTCCTTTCAGGCCGCGCAGAACCCCGGGCCGGTCACCGATGCCCCTCCGGCGCCGGCCTCACAGGGGCGGGAAGACGAACACGCCGCCGGCGAGCCTGCCGTCGAAGACGGTCCGGAGCCCGAGGCAGACGCGGACGGGACTCATGACCTGCACGCCCCGGAGATCCGAGTTCTGGGCCGCGTCCAGGTGGACGGCGTGGACAACACCGGCCACGGCCCCCGGATGGCGCAACTCGCTGCGCTGTTGTTCTTCCGGGCCGGGCGAAGCGCGGATGCCCTGTGCTTCGACATGGATCCCACCAGCCCCTGGTCGACGAGCACCCTCAACGCCCGGCTGCAGGGCCTGCGCCGTTCCCTGGGCAGCGACCCCGCCGGCAATCCCTACGTGCCGCGCCGCAGCTCCGGTGAGGACCCCTACCGGCTCTCCCCTGGTGTGCGCTGCGACTGGACCCGTTTCCTGCGCCTCGTCGAACGCGCGCTGCCCCACGGACCGGCCGGTCTGCCCGACTTGGAGAAGGCGCTCACCCTGGTGCGGGGCAAGCCGTTCGGGGGCAAGCCCCTGGCGTGGGCCGAGCCTCTCCGACAGGAGATGGTCACGCGGACCATCGACGTGACGCACACGGTGGCCACCTACCGCACTCCTGCGGGAGCGCACCACGACCTCAGCGCGGCGCGGCGGGCCGTCGCGACCGGTCTCGACGTCGATGACACAGCGGAGCTGCTGTACCGGGACTGGATGCGGATCGAGCACGCGGCCGGAAACCGGCAAGGTCTGCATACCGCCATCACGCGGGTCCAACACATCAACCGGTCCCTGGACTGCTCCCTGGAGACGACGACCGAGCACCTCATCAACCAGCTCCTCGGATCAGCTCCTCCCCCACCAGGTGAGAACACATGAGCGCCACCGAGCTCACGAAGGACACCGCACCGAAACCCCACCGGCCGTCCAGACCGAGCGGGCCGCTCCCACCACATCCCGCCCCCGGATCCGGATCCGGACCGCTTCCGCCCGCGCCCCCAGCCGGAGCCACGGCGGAACTCGTCCCTACCGCGCACCGGGTTCTCATCGGCGTGGTCGTCGCCGGTGCGGTGGTCATCGCCGGGATCGGCTTCGCGGGTTCGTACGCCGCCGTCCGTGAACTGGCCCTCAAGAAGGGCTTCGGGAACTTCAGCTACGTCTTCCCGATCGGCATCGACGCGGGTATCTGCGTCCTGCTCGCCCTGGACCTCCTCCTCACCTGGATCCGGATCCCGTTCCCGCTGCTGCGCCAGACGGCGTGGCTGCTGACCATGGCGACGATCGCGTTCAACGGCGCGGCAGCCTGGCCCGACCCGCTGGGCGTGGGCATGCACGCCGTCATCCCCATCCTGTTCGTGGTCTCCGTGGAGGCGGCCCGGCACGCGATCGGCCGGATGGCGGACATCACCGCCGACAAGCACATGGAAGGCGTCCGCCTCACCCGCTGGCTCCTGTCCCCCCTCCCCACGTTCCTCCTCTGGCGCCGGATGAAGCTGTGGGAGCTGCGCTCCTACGAGCAGGTCATCAAACTGGAGCAGGAACGTCTCGTCTACCAGGCCCGCCTGCACGCCCGCTTCGGCCGGGCCTGGCGGCGCAAGGCCCCGGTCGAGTCCCTGATGCCCCTGCGCCTCGCCCGCTACGGCGTCCCCCTCGCGGAGACAGCCCCCTCGGGCCTCGCAGCCGCGGGCATCGACGCAGCACCTGTGCCCCCGGCACCGGCTCCCGCCCCGAACGCTGCCGCGCCACCGGTCGAGCAGCATCTCACGGGCGAGTCCAATCAACCGCAGGCACAAACACCGGCACGGATGCAGGAAGTCCCGCAGGACAACAACCCGTGGTTCGCCGCGGACGCATCGCCCCAGGACATCGTGTACCCGGACGGGTACGACCCCACATCTGATCCCGGCCAGGAACAGATGTGGGCCCAGTACGGGGCCGGGCAGCCCCAGACATACCAGCGACAGCAGCACGCGGTGCGGGAAGGGACGTACCGACAGCCGGCGTCCGAACCGTACGAAGAACAGCACACCTACGACGTGCAGGGGGCACTCAACGCGGAGGACACCGGCACCCGTCCCACCACGTCCGGCCCGAACCGTACCCGTCAGCTCGGCGAAGGCGGCGGCACGTCAGTTGCGGAGCCCGATGAGATCACCGCGGACTCCCGGAAACACACGTCCGCCGACACCGAGACGCCGACCGCGAAGGACGGCGACGCCCCCAGCACCGAAGCGCCCTCGAAGGCGTTCCCCCACCAGACCCACTCCCCACCAGAACCCGCCCGCACTCCAACGCATACCGCACTACACGGCAAAAGACTGAAAACAGACACCGCCAGAGATCGGCCGGCACCCGCACAAAAAGCAGCCGCAGGACAAACCCTGACCACCGTCGACCGCTACTACCTCGCGTGGACGGAATACCTCGAGCACAACGGCAACGAACCCACCGGCGAACAACTATCCGCCTTCCTCGCCAACAAAAGCATCAACATCCCCAGTGGCACGCCCGTCAGCCCCTCCACCCTGCGCCGCTACTACGTCGCCTTCCGCATCTACCGCACATGGGCCAACCACCGAAAACACGCCCACACCCCCACACCCGAAGCCGTGGCACGGGACTGCACAGAACACGGAATCACCGCCCAGTACAACAAACCCATCACCCCCCACCACATCACCCGACACGCCACAGACTTCGAACGCCGCTGGCACACCCTCGCCCACGACCACACTCCGCCATCAATGCCATAGCGGACGTTCTCGCCGTGCCCGCCGCATAACCGCTTCCCACGAGAAATACGGAAACCCGCCCCCAGCACAGCCGCTTGCATACCGCCCGGCCGACGCACGGAAGGTCAGGAAGCCGCCGACGACACCTCACCCCGGCCCGCCCTCGGGGAACACCCCGCCCCGCCCGTCCTGCACCGTGTCAGGCGGACCCGGCTCGCGTTCAGAGTGTCGCGGACAGTCTCCGTCGAGATGCAGCGGACCACGCGCTGGCAACGCGGAGAAAAGGTCGAACCGCCTATGGGAGCAGTCGGGTTGTCCCACTGGCAGGCCACCTTCATATATCCCCGGGGGATCTATCATGATTTAGATGTTTTTAGGCCCTTTAGCCTAGTGGCTTTTTGTTGGGCTGTTCGGCCTGTACCCGTCCGGCGGTAAGGCGGCCGTCGAAGAGCTGGTCGAACTCGTTGAGGGCGGCCTTCCACTTGTTGTTCCAGCGTTTGCGTCCGCGGCCGGAGGGGTCGAGGGCGAGGGTGGCCAGGTAGATCCTCTTGAGCGCTGCCTGTTCGTTGGGGAAATATCCGCAGGCGGTGGCAGCTCTGCGGTAGCGGGCGTTGAGGGACTCGATGCTGTTGGTCGTGTAGACGACCTCGCGGATGGAGTCGGGGAAGGCCAGGAACGGGACGAACTCGCTCCAGGCGCGCTGCCAGACGGTGGCGATACTGCCGTACTTGTGGCCCCACTTGGCGTCGAATTCGTCGAGCCGCTCGCGGGCCTGGGCCTCGTTGACGGCGTGTAGACGGGCTTGAGGTCGGCGGCGACCTCGGGCCAGTCCCGGCGGGAGGCGTAGCGCAGGCTCTGCCGGATCAGGTGAACGACGCAGCGTTGCACGACGGTCCGGGGCCACACGTTGTTCACGGCGTCGGGCAGGGCAGACAGGCCGTCGCAGACCAGCATGAGGACGTCTTTAACCCCGCGATTGCGCAGGTCGGTGAGGACTTGCTGCCAGTACTTGGCGCCTTCGCCGCCGTCGCCGGCCCACAGTCCGAGAATCTCGCGGTAGCCGTCGGCGGTGACCGCGATGGCCACGTAGATCGGCCGGTTGGCGACCTGCCCGTCACGGATCTTGACGTGGATGGCGTCGATGAAGACGACCGGGTAGACCGCGTCGAGGGGGCGGGTGCGCCACTCGTTCATCGAGTCCAGGGCCTTGTCGGTGATCGTGGAGATCGTCTCCTTGGAGGTCTTCATCCCGTAGACCTCCTCCAGGTGCGCGACGATCTCACCCGAGGTCATGCCGCGGGCGGTGAGCGAGAGGACCATCTCGTCCAGGGCGCCGGTCCGCCGCGCGTGTTTCGGCAGGATCCTCGGGCGGAAGGTGCCCAGCCGGTCCCGGGGAACCTGCAGCATGATCGGCCCGACCTCGCTCATCACCTTCTTCGCGCGGTACCCGTTACGGCCATTGCCCCCGGACCGCGAGCCCCGCCCGCCGGTCCGCCCGGCCTCGTCGGCCAGGTGTTCCTCCAGCTCGGCTTCCAGCGCGGCCTGCATCAGGTGCTGCGTGATCGCGGGCAGCAGCCCGCCCTCGCCCACCAGCCGCAGTCCGCCGCCGCGGACCTTGTCCTGGGCCAGCAGCGTCAGCGCGTCCAGCAGGTCCAGGCCCAGCCCGTCCACACTCTCCGTCGTCCTCGTCACGCTCGCACCGTCTGCGTCCGACTCCCCGACCGCAAGCGACACGCCGCCCACCGTCTCGAGAGAGTGAGTCTTCTGGATGCTCATCAGGTGTCCCTTCAGGTGAAGTTCCCACCTAATTCATGGCTCTGTTCCGTAGTCGGTGGTGACGGCTGGTGACGGGCGTCGTTGACGTTGTATGCGAGATATCAACTCCCTTGTGCTAACGGTGTTTTCAGGGCTTTCGGCGCTGGTCATCGAGGATGTGGTGGGCGACGGCGAGATGATCCGGGTCCTGGCGCGGACCCGGGATGTGCCCTGTCCCTGCCCGATGTGCGGGGTCCCGACGGGGAAGGTGCACGGATACCACGTCCGGACCGTTGCGGATGTGCCGGTCGATGGCCGCCGGGTCGTGGTCAACGTCCGGGTACGACGCCTGGTCTGCCCGGTCCTGGGCTGTCGGCGGCAGACCTTCCGCGAGCAAGTCCCTGGGCTGATCGAGCGACTGCAGCGCCGCACCACGCGTCTGACCAGCCAGGTCTCGAGCGTGGTTAAAGAGTTATGTGGCCGGGCGGCTGCCCGGCTCACCCGGTTACTGAGCGTGCCCGTATCGTTCGCCACCGCCCTGCGAGTGCTGCGGGGAATCCCCCCGCCGACGCTGCGGATCCCGAGGGTGATCGGTGTCGATGACTTCGCCCTGCGCCGCCGTCACCGCTACGCCACGATCATCATCGATGCCGAGACCGGGGAACGCGTCGATGTCCTGCCCGACCGCGAGGCCGCCACATTGGAGGCGTGGCTGCGCGGGCAGAAAGGGATCGAAGTCGTGTGCCGGGATGGCTCGGCCACCTACGCCGAGGCGATCCGCCGGGCTCTGCCCGACGCGGTGCAGGTCAGCGACCGCTGGCATCTGTGGCGGAACCTGTGCGACAAAGTTCTGGCCGAGGTCCGCGCCCACGCCCCCTGCTGGGCCACCGTCAACGCGCCCCGGCCCGGCGGCGTCCGCGAGCAGACCACCCGCGAGCGCTGGCACAAAGTCCACGCCCTCATCGACTCCGGCGTCGGCCTGCTCGACTGCTCCCGCAGACTGAACCTCGCCCTGAACACCGTCAAGCGCTACACCCGCATCCCTGAACCACCCGCGGATCGCATCGCCCCCCGCTACCGGCCCACCCTCGTCGACCCCTACCGCGACCACCTGCGCCGACGCCGGTCCGACAACCCGGCCGTTCCCGTCACGCACCTCCTGCACGAGATCAGAGAACTGGGCTATACCGGCAGTGCCAACCTGCTGGTCCGCTACCTCAATCAGGGCCGCGCAGAAGGCGACCGCCCCGTGACAACCCCCCGCCGCGTTGCCCGGCTCCTGCTCACCCACCCCGAGCACCTGTGGACCAAGGACACCGACCTGCTCGGCCTCCTCACCGCGGCATGCCCGGAGATGACCGAACTCGCCCGACTCACCGGCGAGTTCGCCGGGTTCCTGACCCCGGCCCAGGCCAACGACGACAAGCTCACCCAGTGGATCGCCACAGTCCGCACCGCTGGCCTGCCCCACCTGCACAGCTTCTGCAACGGCCTCGAGCTCGACCGCGCCGCCGTGAACGCCGGCCTCACTCTGCCCCACCACAACGGCCGGACCGAGGGCGTCAACACCAGCACGAAGAAGATCATGCGGCAGATGCACGGCCGAGCAGGATTCGACCTCCTCCGTCACCGCATCCTCCTGCAATGAGGAGAACGCACTGTCACCACCGACTACGGAACAGAGC
>NZ_JARUND010000005.1 GCF_036898825.1 Streptomyces sp. B21-083
GGGCCCCAAGGCGCGAAGCGCCTTTTAGGGGGGCCCACCGCGATAGCGGCTGACCGTTAGGGAAGGGTCTTTTCCGCCCCGTGGCCGTAGGCCACTGAGGGGGCGGGATTCCTCTATGGACCCGCGAAGCGGGGACACGTCCGCCCGTGCCCGAAGGGCACTTAGGGGGCGGACCAGCCCGGAGGGCTGTCGATTGGCCGCGCATTTTGGGCATGGAAAAAGGGTGGCGATTCCAGCGCCACCCTTTTTCTGTTGCCTAGTTGTTATCTAGGCCGTTCCTCTTGCGGTTAATCCATGGTCATTGCGGCGAGCCATTCGGCCGCTTCCATGCCGTCGAGCGTGCCGTCCGGGCCGAAGTCTTGGGGCGTGAGCTCGATCCCGTGCTCGGCCGCCTCCGCGATGATCGCGGCGGGCTCGCTCATTCCTCGCCCTCCTCGGCGAGCTCGGCCTCGTAGTGCATGTAACCGGCCTCGACGAGGCGTTCCGGCTCGACGTCGTTGATCCGGGCGAGGTGGAACAGGTCCGCGAGGAGGTCCCCGCCAACCTCCCTGAGCTCGTCCTCGCCGACGTTGAGAGTCCCGTCGAAGTAGTTTTGCCCGGTCTCCTTTCCGAAGGCTTCCAGGGCCGTAAGCGCCCAATGGGCGCGGGTGCGGTTGGCCTCCTCGGGGCCCTCGTCGTAGATGCTGGTCACTTGTTCCACCCCCACCAAGAGCCGATTTCCTCGACGGTCTCGCCGTAGTTCTCCTCGACCATTTCCGCGAATGAGGCACCGGGCTTTCCGAGGCACATAAGCGCCGCGTTTACGACGAGGTTGATTGCGTCCTCTTCGGGCTCGCCGAGACTGATGGATTCGAGGACCATATCGGCACCCTCGTTTACAGCGGAGCGGATTTGGTCCTCGGTGAATCCGAATCGCGGGAGGGCGATTCCTGCGCGCCGTGCGTCGATGTACCTGCCGAGAGCTTCCGTCGCGCCAATCTGCGAAATGGTCCGGGCGTATTCGGCGTTCGGGCACTGGTCCGAGGTGAGGAATTCCTCTACGGCCGCCATGAGGTCCGTGAGTGCGGCGGCGGGGTCGGAGACGTACCCGAGGGTTCCGTCGGCTCCCACGGCCCATACGTCGGTGCCGTCGAGGTCGATATCGGAGACGGCGAGGAGTTCACCGCATCCAATGCACTTGAACATTCCGTCGGCCTGAATGCCGAACGGGGATTCTGCGCATGAGGCACAGATGATTGTCACCATGGGGTCACCTTTCGGGGTTGATCTTCCGTGGCGGTGACCAGGAAGCCACGCGGCGCCCCGTGTGCTTTTTGGCCCGGTGCGCGCCGTAGGCGCAGGGCCAAAAACTTTTCCGGTGAACGCGCCGAAGGCGCCCGGAAAAGCGGTCCGCGCTTGCGCGGACTGAATCGCGGTGAACGCGCCGAAGGCGCCCGCGATTCACCCGCAGGGCCCGCCAGGGCCCGGAGGGCGGCCCTCGGGGCGCCGTGTGGCAGCCTGGGCACCGCCACGGAAGAAAAGGGCCCGTAGGGCCGCTCTAGGGCCTCGCTGCGCCCTGCTGCGCCGCCCCCGCCATGCTGCGCCCCGAACATGCGAGGACCCCCCTCCCGGCCTGCGGGAGGGGGGTCCTCGGGTGTGCTGCGGTGCTACGCCGCTCCGTGCCTTGCTGCGCCGCTCGCCACCCACTGGACGACGTCGCGGGCGCGCAGCTCGTCGCCGTCGAGGAGGCCGAGGAGACGCTCGGAGAGTTCGAGGGCGGTCTCGGCGTCCTCGCTCCGCAGGTAGCGCCATGCGGCGTGGGCGTTGCGGATCGCTCGCTCGTTGTCCGTCTCGGGCTGCGCCTTGGCCTCCTGGCGGCGCTCGGCGGTGTCGAGGAGGAGCTCGGTCACCTCGGCCCACTCTCCGGACTGCGGCGACTGCCGCACTGTGAGCGCGGCCCGGACGGTCAGCACGTTGACGGTGTACGGGTGCAGCGGGCCGTACTCCCCGGTGAGCGCGGTCTCGATGCGGTCGGCGGTGATGATGGCCTCGGCCAACCTGCCGGCCTTTTCGTACGCGACGAGCTCGCTCCACGCACCGGAGTATTCGGCCGGCAGGAGCGCGGCCCACTCCGGAGACATGTCGGGGCGCGCCTCGGCTGCGCCGGTTGTCCTGGCCGCGGTGGGGGGCCGAGTGGCGGCGGCTTGCTGCGCCCGCTGGACGGCGGGGGCCGGGGGCGCGGTGGGGGGCGCTGGGGGTGCCTGTACCGGCACCGGGGCGGGCGGCGGTGCCGGTACGGGGTGAGGGCGGTCAAGGGTCGTCACGGTGCCGTCTACGGCCACGATGAGGGGCCAGGCCGACCCGTCCTGTTCCTTGGCCACGGCGCGGACCGGGCGGCCGTGTAGCGCAGCCTTGATGCGCACCTCGGCGAGGGCGGCGAGGCGTGCGGCGTTGACGTCACCGCCGCCGCTGGTGATCTCCTCGCCGTCGACTGTGGCCGTGCCGGACGAGCTGAGCATGATCGTGTAAACCGGGGTCGGAGGGATCTGGTCGGGGTCGGTGCTCATGGTCTTCTTTCTCCGCCTATCCACCCTTGGGGAAATAGGGCGGGGCCCATCCGAGATAGGTAGCGCCCCACTTGGTTTCGATATCTGTTGCGTCGACCACGTCGATATAGCCGGGACGCACGATATCGTTGCTGGCGATTTTCCCGCCACCTAGATATACGGCGACATGCCCCGCCCGAGATCCGGTGTCCCAATACATCAAGGCGCCGGGGGGTGGGTTCCTGTCCTTGTCATGCTTGAGGGCGGGTGGCATTTCCTTGTAGTGGTCAATCGCGTACGTGACTCCGGAGAAGTTCCAGCCGTACACCTGGGCAACGAACGCGAGGCAGGCGCGGTACCACTCACCCGACCCGTTCTCTGCCTCGTTCCGTGCCCACTTGATCGCTTCGGCGGTGCTGCGGGGGTTCTCGACCTGGTGAGGCCATGGGGCGTCGCCGTCGTGGAACGGCTGTCCCGGCTTGCCGGGTGTTCCCGATCCCGCGCCGTCGGTGTAGCACTCCTCGGGGCTGTTGGTCTGGTCGTCACCGTTGGCGGCGTCGTCGGTCGGGTCCTCGGTGCCGGCGCCTGCCTCGCCCTTACGGTCGAGGTCGATACCGGCCTGTTCGGCGATCTGACGGGCGGCGTCCTCCTGGCCCGCGTAGAGCTCAGGGTGTGCGGACGCCTGCACCTTCTGCGCAGCGTCCCCGAGGGGCATGGTCTGCCATCCCTGTATGTCCGTCAGTCCGTGTATCCCCCGGGTCGACTTGGGGTCGGCCCCGAACAGGAACATCCCGGCCGAGTACGTCGGTTTCATGATCTGTTCTTTGGTGCCCCACCCCTGCGAGGGGCGTTGCTGAAACAGGCCGACTGAGTCGCGGTCGCCGTGATCCAAGTTGAGGAGCGTCGACTCCTGTAGCGCCGTCATCAGGGCGACGAGGGTTGCGCGTCCGGACAGGCCGCCGTCTGCGGCCACCTTGTCAATGATCTTGGCGTTGGCTATCTGGTCATCGCGGTAGTTGGCGCTGCCGGGGTTCTGTGCCGTCCCCTCGCCGTCGTCGCCGAGGTCGACCCCGGGGGTTCCTCGGCCGCCGCAACTGTCGGCGAAAGCCTTGCCCCCGATGCCGGCGCCGAAGATGCCGACGAGCAGAAGGAAGATGAGGAACCCCACGGCGCCGACGGCCCCGGCCTTGATGGCGAACCCGCGGCCCGCCACCTTGGCCAGAGCGCCGAGCGCATCGCGTCCGTCCACTACAGCCCCAGAATCCGGGAGACGCGCCAGGCGCTGCCGCTGGGGTTGGTCAACTCGACCTGTAGAACGTGCTGTTCGTCGGAGTTGGTGTATCCCTCGACGTGGACTTTCGCGGTGACCTGCCGCCACACCCTGAGTGGGGTGTCTACCGGGAGGTTCTCCTTTGCCGGGGACGGGCTCGCCTTGATGGTGCTCACGGTGGCCACGCCGCCGTGACTGACGAGCTTGTCCCACGCCGGATCACTCGACGAGGCGAGGTTCTCGACGAGTGCCGGCGCCATGTACGGGGCCGCCCGCAGGACGGAAGCGGTGGGCTTCCCGTCGGCTGGAGGGTTGCGGGTGAGGTAGAGCCGGATCGCCTCCTCGGCGACGTGATCGGGCTTACTCAGGTCGACGGCCGGGGACGAGCTCGGCGAGGAGCTCGGGGAGCTCGTCGCCGTCTCGTCCGTTCCCGGCTTGTCGTCCTCGGCCGCCGGGGTGGGGCTCGCACTCACCGAGGCGCCGGGCCGGTTGTCCCCGCCGTTCAGTCCTGGCCACAACCACCGGGCGCCCGCGCCGATTCCGAGGATCAGGGCGACGATCACCAGGGCGGCCGTCGGCTTGATCGGGTCTCGACGGCGTTCCTCGCGCACCCACTGTGTGGTGCGGCGGCGGGCGTCGGTGCGGTGAGCCTTCCTGGCACGTCGCCGTTCACGGCGGCGGCCGGTGTCGACCTCCTCGGGGTAGTCCCACGTGCGCAGGATCTCGCGCCACTCCTGGGGGGTGCGGTCGTCGTCCTTGGACATGCGTCACCCCTTCGGGGTTCGTGGTGCGGGAACTGCGGGACGTCGAGCGGGCGCTACTGCCTTGGGCGGTGGCGTCGTGCTCCTGGCGGGCCGGGCCGCGGCAGGCTTGGGCGGCGGCCCGTTGGGGGTGCTGCGGATGACGGTCGCCTGAATCACCTTCGGGCCGTCACCGGGTGCCGAGGGCGGGAGGGCCTGACGGAATCCGCCGGGGGTGGGGGCGATGCCCGTCTCGGGCCGCAGGACCGCGCTCGGGGCCCTACCGCCTGCCGTGCCGCCTGTCCCTGCCGTCCCTGCCGGGAGGGACGGACGGGGCCGGGAGGAGGGCGAGGGCGGGATCGCGGCGGCGCCCTTGCCGGACGGCGCGGACCGGTCTCGGTCGAGGGTGATCACGGGACCGGTGTCGGCCCGGCCGGTGCCGACGGGAAGCGCCGGGCCCGGATCGGCCGGGAGGGGCCGCGGCGCGGGCGGGCGCTGCGGAACCCGCGTGATGGTCACGCCGTAGTCGTCGGCCATGCCACCACCGCCGGGCGGGAGGGCAGGACCGCCGCCGCCGCCGCCACCGCCGCCGCCTCCTCCTCCCCCGGTGCCGCTCGGTCGGCGGCGGGTGGTGACGGGCTGGTAATCGTGGTCACTGCCGCGTCGGCGGCCTCGGCCGCCGTTCCCGCCGCCGAGGGCCTTCGCGGCGAGGAACCCGGCCATGGCGCCGCCGCTGGTCCCGCTCACGCCGACGATCTGCGCAATGACCGCGCGGAACTTCATCGCGACGATGGCGGCGGCGATCGAGAGGCCCGAGGTCGGGAGCCATCCGTATTGGTTGAACATGGCCGTGCACGCTGCCTGTACGGCTAGCACCGCGCCGAGGACCAGGGTCGCGATGATGCTTTCGAGGGTTCGGGCGAGCACCTGATCGAACCAGGCAAGGCCCCATTGCCGGGGGCGCCCCGGGATCACCCAGAGGCACGCGAAGAACACCCCGGTTAGCAGGAGCATTAGGGCGCCGAGGAGGCTCGCCAGTGAGGTAAAGGCGAGCATGAGAACGAGGGCGGCGAACAGGATCACGGAAATGAGCGCGGGCAGTGTGACCATGATTCGGCCGACGGGTGAATGCCCCTGACGCCAGGTCACAGAGTCGCTGCCGACTGCCTCGTCATCGACGTTGTCTTGCAGCCACTCTTTCCGCTTGTCCTTGTCGGCGCCTTGCTTGAGGAGCTCGTCGCCGTACTTCTCACACACCTCGAATGAACCGAAATTCGCGACGCACCACGGCGTGGCCACATAGGACCGCCACACGGCATCCGAGCTCTTTCGGAGCATGTCGTCACGGCCGTTACCGGTGAACTTCGGCTTATGGTCCATCTCGAACGGGAAGTCGGCCGAACCGTCGCCGATGCCGGCGGATGCCGCATCCATGGTGACGCTCGCGCCGACGGTGCGTGCGGTGTCGATGCCGCTCACCCACGTGCCGGGGCTGGTCAGGAGCGAGATCGACACGACTCCGGAGATCATCACCCAAGCGATTTGGGAGAGGCCGCCCTCGCCGCCTCCTCGGCGGTTCTGCACGAACGCGACGAGGGCCCCGACGGCGAGCGCGCTCGGAAGGAGCGTTTGCGTCATCCCCTTCGCGGCCCCGCCGATGCTCTTTGTGATGGCGTCTTGAAGCGGCGGGATCGAGGTCAGTTGGAAAATCCACTGCACAATGACGACGCACGCCGTACCAATGACGGCAATTAGGGCCATGCAGATATCCGCGATGGCTTCGGCCATCGGATCGAGGATGTCCCACTTTCCATAATCGGAGTCGAGTTGCCAGAGGTTGGGATTGCTGTACGTCTCGTACAACGTCCCTTGCCCCTTGGGGACTTTGGAGTCTGGCGACGGCATGAGGTCGCCGATTCCGACCGGGTCGATATCGGCGGCGTGCGCGTGCCCGGCGAACACCATGAGTGTGGTGAACGCGAACATCAATGGAATGAGTACGGTCCGCATACGCGGAACGGTGACGAGCATTTACCCCCCTGACAGGGCGGTACGGACCGGCGAGCCGTGGCCCATATCCCCCGCTTGTACGTCCTCGTGCTGGTCGACCAGCCAGGCCCCGCCGTCTCGGACCAGGCGCAGCGCGCGGCGCGTTGTGGTGGCCTCCTTGCCGGGCCACTTCACGGTGTAGGTGATCAGGACCCCATATCCGGCCGGGTGGTCCTCGGCGGCCGGCACCTCGACGACGTCCGAGGCGGACACGGGACCGGTGTCGGCCCGCTCGGGCCCGCTCGACGAGGGCCTCGCCCGTGGCGTCGGGGTCGAGCCGTCGGCGTAGGTGGGCGGCGAGTAGTCAGGCGAGGGACTCGACTCCTCGGGCGTCGGCGAGGCCGAGCTCGGGGCGTTCTCGGCGACGCACTCGGCGACGGTGCCGCCGCGCAGCCTCGCCGTACTCATCTCGCACCAGGGGCGCCAGTCCTGCCGGTTCTTGGCCTCCTGGTAGGAGCGGGCCACCTTGACGACGGCGTCCGTCGGGTCTGCCGGCGTCTTGCTTCCCCCCTCGTCCTTGCCGTCCGAGGAGCACCCGGCGAGCGCCAGGGCGCTAACCGTGATCAGTACCGCCGCGGCCCGCTTCACGCGGCCCCCTTCGCCATGTCGATGCCGTCGGCTGAGTTCTGCGCGGTGGCCTTGGGGGAGGTGTCGAGGAGCTTGAGGAGTTCGAGGCTCGGCACGTCCCATTGGACGGTTGCGCAGGAGAAACGGCGGTCTCGGATGATGCAGTGGCCGTGCCTGATCTCGCCGTCGGGCAGGAGTCCGACGGACTGAATCAGGGCGCGGGTGTGGTCGTTCTTCGGGAGGCCGAGGAGCTCGGCCAAGGCGTCCTGTTGGTCCTTGGTGGTGAGCTGGAAACCCGCGACGGTGGTCAACTGCTCGACCACGCCGACGAGTTGAACGAGGCTCTCGGGGTCCTGTGTGTCCAGGAGGAGCGACGTCGCCAGGGCGCGGCCCACTCGGGCGATGTAGGACAGGAACGAGGCGCCTTGCCGTGTGGCGGTGAGGACGTGCACCTCGGGGACGCACACCGCCTTGCGCAGGCCGCGCAGGTCTCGGCGGCCTGCGGTGGTGACCCCGTAGGCCAACATCGAGTGCATGAGGGCGACAGAGAGCCGTTGGAGCGGGTTCCACTCCTCGCGCGGCGACTCGGCGCCGGGCAGCGACAGGCCCGGCATCTGCACCACCCAGATTCCGGCCGAGGGGGTGAGCGGTTCCGTCTCGCCGGTCGGGCGCCCCATGAACGGGGCGCCGATCGCGTTACGGCTGAGCTCGTAGAGGGCCTCGCCGGTTTCCCGGGCGAGCTCGTCCTCGTCCTGGCGGAGGTACTCGATCACCTTCCACGTGGCGGGGTCACCCTTGGCGATCACTTCATTCGTGGCACGGGTGATCGGCGTCTCGGCGCCCCGGGCCCGCAAGTGCGGCGGTACGGCAATGCTGAGTTGCGCCGGCACCTCGACCTGTGCCATCTCGGCCCCCTCTTTGGCGAGGAGCTTGAACAGGTCGGCGAATCCAGCGAAGCGGGGCCCGGTCTCGACGAGGTGTGCGTTCAGCCCGTACGCCTTCGCCGCGGTGACCACGCCGCCGAGGTCGCCTTTGAAGTCGAGGGCGAGGCAGTATCCGCCGCGGAATCCGGCGTCGAGCATCGAGAGCATCATCGCCGTTGTTTTGCCTCGGCCCGAGCGTCCGATGTAGGCGGTTGTGGTCGCGTCGCCCCGGTCGCTGCCTGCGGTGACGTCGTTCCGGAACACTCCGGGGGTGCTGCCGGTCAGGTATCCGACGATGGGGCCGGAGTCGTCGCCGACGCGGGCGCCACCCCAGAACCAGGAGCCGGACAGGCCGGTGACGTCGCGGGTGTGGCCGAGGTCGGGCACCCGCAGTTGGTCGCCGGGCTGCGTTTCGAGCCACAGCTCGCGTTGTTCCTCCTCGCCGACGGTGACCTCGATCCCGAATCCGCCGTAGTGCGCAACGACGGCATCCACGCGGGCCCGCAGGTCGTCAAGGCTCTTGGTGCTGGTGACGACGAGGCGGGGGTGATCCTCGACGAGGGTCACGTCCTCGCGGCCCATGGAGAACTTGAGTTCGGCCATGGCGCCCTCGGTCGTCTCGATGTCGAGGCCCGGGTCTTCCGCGCTTTGCTTGGCCGCCGATCTGCGCTGTTCCTTGGCGACTTTGCGGACGTCGTCGACTTTCTTGATTGCCTCGCGCTTGGGCAGCACCTTGAACCGGACGCTTGCCTCGGGAGAGACAGGGAGTATCAGCGACGAGGCGTCGAGGCCGTCGAGCTCGTCCTCGTCGAGGTCGGGCACGTAGTTGATCTCGGACAGGACGCGCAGCCATTCACCGGAGCCGGGGCTTTCCATCACGGCCGGGAACCCGGGCATGGACAGGACCGACACCCATGCGGCGACGTCGCCGGACGCGCCGACGACGCGCAGGTGATCGGGGAACGGCAGGATGCGGCCCCGTGTCAATGAGGCGAGTTTGGCGCCGCTGATGATGCCGGCGTTCGCGGCAGGCAGGGGGGCGGCCCGGTGCTGTTCGCGCGAGATCATCCAGGCGAGCATCTCGACCGAGGCCGGTTGGGCTTTCCACGGGCTCGATTCGAGGCGGCGGCCGAGGCGGCGCATTGTGGCGTCGAGCTTGGCGAGCTCCTTGGAGCTGACGGCCGAGGAGGCGATTCCTAGACCTTCCTGCACTCCTCGGCGGCTGATCTTGGCGGTCTGTCCGGTGCGCTCGGTGATCCGCACGCCGAGGAGGAGGTGACGGGAGTCCAGTCCGATTTGGTCGAGGCGCTGCACCCGTAGGTCTGTCCACGCGCGCCAGTCTCCCGAGGTGAACATGTCCTCGGCCTCGGCGGCGTAGTCCTCGGCGTGCAGCGGGGACCACATCACGCGGAGGTGGCAGTCGTACCCCGCGAGGGTCCGGGAAAAGGCTGCGTCGGCCTGGTCGAGTTCGCCGTCTCGGGCCACGGTCGACATGAGGTCGGTGTTCGAGCTCGCGAGGACGTACCAGGCTTCGGCGTGGCCGTCGGTCACGACCAGGCCGTCCGCGAGGGCGACGTATTGCGGCGGGGCGGCGGAGCGGTCGCCGCCTACGCCGAGGAACGTCCCGATCCTCTGTGTGATCTTCATGCTTCCCCCTTGTGCTGTAGTGCTTTGCGGCCGTGGGCTTTCACCACGGCGTCGGGCCCGTACAGGCGCGGCCGTGCGTTCAGGCGCAGCGGTACGCCGGCACCCTGCGGAATGTCGTCGTCGCCGAGCCACCGCTCGACGAGGCCGCCGAGGACCGAGGAGGCGGCGAGGGTGTCGACCTTCCCGCCCCACCGCGCGCGGCGGCTGATCCATTCGCTACGGGCCGCGGCGCGGCGTCCGCCGCAGATGATCGGCCGGTGCCCGAGGACGAGGTACCGAATCCCGATCGACCAGTTGGTGATGTTCCATCGCCTGTCGATGCGGCGGCTGCGCTGCGTGCCGTAGACGACGGTCAGGAGCGGCGGCAGGAAGTACAGCGTGAACGTGATCCGGTTCGGGAGACCGAACACAAGCAGGATGGAGCCGGTCCACACGAGGTAGAGAGACAGGCCGAGGAGGAGCGCCCGGCGGGGGATGCCCTCGCCGAGGTCCATCCCGAGGAGTTCGTGTTGCCGGGTGTCGAGCTGGAAATGGTCGGTGTACGTGCGGCCTTGACGCATCAGGCGGTCCCGCTGACCTTGCCCCACACGCCGGTCAGGAAGCCCTGTACGGCGTCGGGTGCCCAGATGATCGCGCCGACGAATACGGCGCCGACGGCGAGAGTGATCATCTTCCCCCACTCGTCTTTGATGAAGAAGCCGACGGCCCGGATCGCGAGGAACGCCGCGAACAGGTTCCCGACGACAATCAAGATCCAGTCTTTGAGTTCGGCGCCCGTCGTGAGCGGGGCCGCCAAGATTTCGTGCGCTACGGGTGGGATGCGGTGTGCCACGGGTGTTCCCCCTTGAGTATTTGGCAGGCTGACCAGGAGTTATGACGGATGCTCATGTTTTGTGAGCTGGGGACATACGCACCCGTCAGAGGGTGCCGCCGCGCACGTCGGCGACTTGCCACCGCGCGGCGTCGGCGCTCGACACCCGGGTGAGCTCTACGCGGTAGGTCTGCTCGACCGTGCCCTCGCCGAGCGTCCAGGAGACGCGGGCGGTACCGGTCCGGTCGTCGCCGGTCCCCTCGTCGACGGACCACGTAACGACGCCCTTGTACTCGACCCCTTCGGGGAGTGGCGGGACGCTCGCGCCGGGGGCGGTGACGGCGTCGGTGTCGCCGCCCGCGTAGGCGCGGAAGAACTGTTCGATGGTGCCCTCGGTCGAGGCCGCGAGCTCCTGATCGGTCTTGGTGGTGTTGAGGTCGGGCGCCTTGGGGCCCTTGCTGGGGATGCCGACGAGGCCGGGCTCCCCCGTGACGATGATCCGCCCGGCGGTCTCGACGACAGGCACATCAAGGCCCACCCAACGGGCGGGCGACTCGGGGGCCGCGGCCTTTTTCTTGTCCTTGCCGGTCGGCGCGGGCGCCTCGGTCTTGATCAGGACGTCTACCCGTACGCGGGCCTGGTGCTGACTGCCGGTCGTGACCGCGCCCGGTTGGGCGGCGAGTACGTCCTGACGGCCGCGCCCGTCCCACCCGATCGAGGTATCCGAGTTCTCGGGCATCACGGCGGCCAGGAGCGCGGCGCGGTCCTCGGGCTTGTCCTGGTCCCACGTGAGGTAGGCCCGGCTGAACCGGGCGGCGACGGCCTGCGCTTCGGCGGTCGGGTAGGTCGGCCCGGTCGTCACCTTGGGTGCGGGCGGGACGTCGACCTTGGGCGGGATGAACCACGCGCGAACGCCAGTCACGGCGGCGAGGATCAGCACCCCCCACACCAGGCCGCGGCCGAGACGTCGGGCGAACACGGCGCCGCTTCGCTCGTCTTGGGGAACCCACGGCGTGCGCGGTCCGGCCTTCCCGGTGGACTCGGCGGCCGGGGTCGGGGCGGCGCTCTTGTGCTGCGCGGCGAGCTCGGCGCCGGCACTCTCCCACGGGTTCGAGGGCCGGGGGTTCTGTGTCTGCGAGGGCACGGGTGCCGGCGCTTTCTTGCTCTGGTCCGGCGTGGGCTCCGGTAGCCCTGCGGCTTTCCGGAGCATGGTCCCAAGCGACGGCATCCCCGCAACCTCCCCCAAGTCAGGGCGCATTGAGCGCATTGGTGATCGAGCCTATGCCGAGGGTGATCACAGCGTCAAAGAAATTCGCATGGCACATGCACCGGCTGTAGCCGTCCTGTGACATGTGGGCAGCGGGCGTGATCACGGGCCGCTAGAGTGCGGCCCCATGTTGGGAACGATCGGGGGGGCATGACGGGTGCGCATACGTCGCGAGCGACTGCGCGAACTGCGCGCCCGGCGCCAGATGACGCAAGTAGATTTGGCCGAACTCCTCGGCTGTTCGCGGGCTGCGGTTTCGACATGGGAAACAACCGGCCACCCGCCTAGACCGGCGACTTTGCGCGAACTCGCGGAGTTGCTCGGCGTCGCCGTATTCGATCTTATCGAGGTCGACCTACTCGACCTAAAGGTAATGCGATCCGTTGCCGGTATGCGCCAATGTGATATTGCCGAATTACTGGGCGTCCTCACCTCGACATACTGCGACGTCGAAACAGGCAGGCGCGATCTACCCGGCCGATGGGTTCCCATCATCTCTAAGGCTTTCGCCGTCCCGCTGAGTCTCGTACGAGGTCTATCTCCTAGCGCACACAAAGCAAGCGGCGGCGGTGCGGAAAGTTGATCCGCACCGCCGCCTCCTTCCCGACTTCTCCGCCCCTTTACTCCTTGGGTGCGTAATAGGTGCGCCATGACGCGGCGCACTTTCTCTGAATCGCATCCATCGCGGTTCCGGCGCCGCCATAGTGGATGATCCCGAGCGGGTCCTCTCGAATAGCGGTCATCTTGAACAGATTTTCCGCGTGCGGGGCCAGGTCCCGCAGGAGCGCATTAGCCTGACCGTTACTGAGAGGTGGGACGGGAACCCGGTAGTGCCACCCTGCACCAACGAGCGCGGGGGCAATCTCGGCGTATTCTTCTGCGGCGTACATGCGCGCGGTCCCGTGCAATAGGTCGACGGAGAAGAAGGCGGCTCCACCCTCTGAGAGATCCTTACCGTTCTCGGGTAGGAGCTCACTCCGGAACTCGATACCTGTTACCGAGTCACCCATTCTTGGCCTCTTCCGGACGCGCTTCGGCGGTTCCCTTTTTGGAACTCGCGTTGTTCTCTTCCTGCCACCTGCGCCATTCGCCGAGCCACTTAGCGAGCTCCTCCTCGGAGTAGTAGGAGGTCTGCCCGTCTGTGATTCCCTCGGGGGGCGTGATCCCTCGTGCGGCGCCCCGCTTGAAATATGTCCGGGCGGTGGACGCCTTCCACGGGAGGAATCCCTTTTCGTAGGCTACGGCGAGGCTGTACGTGTCGGGGAGCTGCTCCTCCTGGTCCTCGACGAGCTGGGGGGCGGGGGCGGTGCCGGCGCCTGTCGCGCCCCCTGTCGTGCCTGCTGTCGCAAGGACCCCTGTCGTGCCCTGTGAGCTGGAAGAACTCCCCGTGATCCCCCTCTGTGTCGGGACGGCGACACCGGCGAACGCGACGGGGCCGTGTTCGCCGCCCGGGAGGAACTTCGCGGTGGCCGCGGTGGCGTTCACCTCGACGAGGATCTCGGGCGTGATCCACGGTGCCATTTCCCCGCGGTCGAACCATTCCGGTGCGGGTGAGCATTGCGCGAGCAGGGCCCCGACTTCGGGTGTGATGTAACTCGGCTGGACCTCACGGACGTACAGGTAATCGGCGTCGGGGTCCTTTTGCTTGTCCGTGTAGGCGCCGCGCCCCTTGATTTTCGAGTCGAACCCGAGAACTGGTGTGCTCTGCCCGAATGCCACGCTCCAGGAAACGCGGTCCTGTTGGCCGACTGCGATACGTGTCCCGATCTGAGCGCGTTCCATGGTTCCGCCGAAAAATGCGTTGGCGAATTGCTGCGTGCCGACGACGACGCGATGATTCGATGATCGGCCTTGCAGGAGGATAATCGCGAGCCAGTCAAGGAAAGGCGGCGTTCCCTTTCCTTTTATCCCGTACCGCCACCAGCTATATGCGAGCTTGATGAGCGTCGGAAGTTCGTCGATGACGAGCGTCCGGGATACGAGCTGATTCCGCAATGCCGGATCGGCTCCCTTTTCTGCTGCCGCCTCGGCCGCCATCATTGAGGCGAGGAATTCAGCAAACGCCGAGATGCACTCTCGCGTGGTTTTGTGGACGCGTACGCCCGAGAACCCTTCGGCTTCCTTGAGGCTGTTCCGCTTGGTGTCGAGAATGTCGATCAGTTCGCCATTCTGCCGACCGTGCACAACGGGAATATAGAGCACGGTCGATTTACCGGAACCGGTATCACCGGCCACACCCCAATGTGGGGTAGCGGTCTGCGTCTGGATCACGGCGTCAACGATCGAATTACCTTCGATCGCCAATCCGAAGAACACCCGGAACGGGTCTCCGGTCGACTTCCACGGGACGTAGTCGGGGAGGACGGGTTTCGGCGTGGGCTTCGGCTTGATGGTCCACTCGACGAAATGTTCCTTCGTCGTGCGCTCCCACCGGGACACCCATTCCCCGGGTACACGCTCCTCGATCACGCGCTCAATGGCGGCGACGGCCTCGGGGCCTCCCATCCATTTTACGGGCAGGCGCAGCACGATTCGGGCGTCATCGGCCGCCATATCGTCAGGTACCGAGAGCCACCGTTCCCGGGGTTCGGTCTCCTCCATGCGGAGGACCTGACGGACCGCCACCCACACGCCGGGTCCGTAGATTTGTCGATCCGTCCACACAGGCGATACGCGCCACCATCCGAGTCCGGCCGGACTGGTGATAGCGGCGACAATCGCCGCCCCCGCGACGGCGATTAGGGCCCACTCGGTGACGACCGGCGCCCGCCACCATCCGTAAACGGCCAGGAATGGCGCTAGACGGGCCGCTGAGCGCGCGGCGCGCGGCCATCGGTGCCAGATAGCGCAGACCCTCCCCACGCCCCGCAGGGCGCCCCACAGCACCCGCACGGGAGCGGTGAGCGCGCGGGCCGTCCGCCGGGCCCGGCTGGTCTTGCCAAGGGACACGGTCGGCGAGGAGCTGCGCGACGTGGCGCCGAGCTCGGCGACGGGCGTCTCGGTCTTCTCGTCGTCCGGGAGCGGGGCGCCGGCACGCCACCATGTGGCCTCGCTGCGCGGCGTCCCGTTGAGCTCGCGGCCCGACACGTACCGCCCGATACCTGCGGCGGCGTTGCCGAAGAACCGTTCAATGGAGCGGTTGAACTCGGCGCGTTCGGCTGGTGTCCCCTGATTGGCGAGCACAGCGACGACGACCATCACGGCGAACAGTCCGCCGCTGCCGAGGCCGAGCGCGCCGCCGGGGATGTGGTCGAGGAGCTCGCGGGCGTCCGGGAGCTCCGGTAGAGCGGTTTGCACTCCTCCCCCTCTCTGTCTCGCACGCCCGGTCGTACAGGCGTGCCGTAGTGATCCTCGCTCACGGGTGTGTCAGGGCACCGCCCCTTTCCCTGGCACAACGCGCGCCCGGCCCCTCCGGGACCGGGCGCGGGGCTGCGGGCGGGTCAGGAAGGGTCAGGCGTCGGGAGGTTGTCGAGGGCGAGCTCCCACGGGTACGCCTCGACGTCGCCGTGTTTCGGGCGGTGGGGACGGAACCCGCCCTCGCCGCCGCCCTGGCCGTCGTCGAGGAGGACCATCACCCCGGCGTCGCGCAGGAACGCGACACTGCGGGCGAGCGCAGGGTGTCGGGCCTGTGCGGCATTGAGGTACGGGAGGGCGACGAGGGGGAGGTCGAGGCCGATTGCCTCGGTGACCAGGCCGAGGGCGAGCGTGTCGCTTATGCCGGCGGCCCACTTGTTGAGGGTGTTGAAGGTGGCGGGGGCGACGAGGAGGGCGTCGGCGGCCGGGAGGGCGTCGGCCTGACTCGGGAGCTTGTACGTGTGCCGCACCGGGTGGCCGGTGGCCTCGCGCAGCTCGTCGAGCTCGCCCTCGGCGTCCTCGGTGGCCCACCGGTACGCCGAGGGGGTCAGGACGAGGCAGACGTCCCACCCTCGGGCCTGCGCGGCGCGGATACCGGTACGGACGTGGCGGGCGGGAGGGGCGGCGCAGGTGATCAGATACAGGGTTTTCACCCGGGCAGTCCACAGCGCGCGGCGAGCGCCCGCAACCTTCCTTCGGCGTTGCCGGTCCCCAGTAGGCGCAGGTCGTCGACGAGTTGGCGGGTCCGCGGTCGGCAGTGCACCTCTTCCTTTGCTTCGCTCTCGGCATCGAGGAGCACCCCGACGGCTTCCTCGCGCTTCCCGGCCTGTGTGTAGGCGCGGGCGAGGTCGGCGAGGTGATGCGCGCGGCGCTCGCGCGGGAGGTCTGCGCGGGCCGGGGCGGGGATGTCCAGGGCGACGGCGACGGCCTGAGCGCCTTCGGCGAGCTGGACGTGTGCGGCGACGCGGTACAGGGCGACATTCGTCCGGCCGAACGCGGTCCACAGTTCGTTGCCGTCGCCGTCGTCGCCGAGCTCGTCGGCGTGCTCGTCGGCCTGGTCGAGGAGGTCGGGCACCGCGCGGGCGGCCTGCGCGGCGCGGGCGTCGTCGCGGTCGGCGGCCGTCGCCTTGGCCATGGCGGCTTTGAGGTAGAGCATCCCGAGCGTGGACAGGCCGGACGGCCCGGAGCGGATGAGGTCGGGGCCGAGGCGGTCGGCGGCGGCCGTGGCGAAGTCGGCGGCGGCGTGCGGCTGTCCGTGGTTGGTCATCGCGTCGGCCAGGTGCCGGGCGGCACTCGCCATGATGACCGGATCGCCGGACCGCTCGGCGGCGAGCACCGCCCGGTGTCCGGCGATGTGCGCGAGGTCCCCCGACCCGAACTTGATCGCGGCGGCCTCGGTGAGCTGTAACGCCATCGACAGGGCGCGGTACGCGGCGAGTTGGTCCTCTCCGGTGTGCCGGGCGGCGGCGCGGTTCGCCTCGGTGAGGAGCTCGGGGACCAGGCGGCCGAGGCTGGCGAACGCCGAGGACTGGAAAGAGGTCCAGCCGTAGGCCACGCGGCGGCGCAGCGTCTCGACGTCGAGCGGGTCGGCGCCGTCGGCGTCGGCCGTCCCCGTGATCACGTCGTGCCGTTGGAGGGCGGCCCGGATCTGTTCCAGCTCGGCCGCGTCGACACACTCGACGGTGGGCCGGTCGGCGAGGAGGTCGGCGAGGTCGATCCCGAGGACTCGGGCGGCGGACTCAAGCACGGAGAGGCGGGGGTCTGCCTGTCGTTCACCGCTTTCGAGTTGCTGCACCCAACGGCGGGTTTTGCCCATGAGGGCAGCGAAGTCAACCTGTGTGATGCGGCGGCGCTCTCGCCAATACGCGATGCGGCGGCCGACCTTCCGAGCGTCCATGGGCACTACTCCGGGCCGAGCGAACAAGGCGCACACACTGTGCGCCTACGTTCCGTTGTACGCGCCTTACCGTCCGGATATGGCCAAGTCCCAAAACAGCGCCCATCCGAGTTGGGCCGCCCTCCTCGACCTCGACTCCGACACGTACGCACGCCTGCGATATGCCGGCCGTTCCGCTACGGACATGGTGGCGGTCGGTCAGGCGTGGGACACCGTGCCCGAGGGGTGGGAGGCCCTCGCCGTTGCGCCGCTCGCGCGGGGCCTCGCCGCGCTCGACTGCCTCGGCGTGCCGCTCGACGCCGGTTTTCCGGTGATCGCCGACCACGGCCGAAGCGAGCTGATCGTGTTGGTCGAGGCGGGCGGCGCCCATCCGCTCGCCGAGCTCCAGGGCGTGCGCGTGCTCCGGAGGGGAACGTCGTTCCTCCTCGTCCCGTTCGGGCCGCAGGGCGGTTACAACGCCGCGTGGCTGAGTCGCCCAACTCAAGGCATGGCGCGGTACGTTGACCCGTCCGCGCTGCGGGATGCGGTGCTCGTCGCCGAGGCGGAACGGTCGGAGCATTCCCGCGCCTGTTGACCCCGTGTGCGGCCCTCCCCCCCGTGGGGGCTGCGCACGGCCACCGAGGGCCCCCGGAGCTCGCGCCTTGCTCCGGGGGCCCTCTCATGCCGCAGGGCGCCCGCTCCGGGTGGGAACGGGCGCCCTGCGATGATGTGGGCCGAGGTCCCCGGCGATTCCAGCGCCGGGGACCTCGGCCGTTCTCACGCCGCCTTGGGCGGGCGGGTCTCGACGTCGACCTCGGCGGCGCGGGCCTCGCCCTCGACGGCCGCCGCCTCGGTGCGCTGCGCGTCCGCCGCCTCGGCCGCTTCCCCGGCCTCCTGGCCCTGGCGGGTCACCCATGCGGCGATGGCCTCGGGACGCTGCGCGGCGGGCAGGCAGCCGCGGTGACGGACGCGGTCCCGGCGCATGTGGCTGTAGAACATCAGCCCTTCCCACCCGCAGAGCTCGCAGCGAACGAGCCAGTGCACGTCACTGCCGGGGTATCCGGCAAGGGGGGTCCACGCGGTTTCCGCGAGACGGGTGAACGCACGCTCGGCGCTCTCCTCGTTGCGCGTCTGGTTCCACGGCTTCGCGAGGAGGTTCTCGGCGAGGTACGGAGTGATGACCGGCATTCTTCGGTCCCTTCCTTGGGGTGTCCTGCGGCTTTCTGCCGCACTCACACCCTGGCACACTTGCAACTCAACTACAAGTTGAGTTGCAAGTGTGCCTTGCGTCCCACCCTGCCCAAACGGGGCCGCGATCAGGGTTTATGACGGGAGATCATTATTTGTGAGCTGGGGGCATATGGGGTTGGCCGCACAAGGCGTACACACTGTGCGCCCAAGGCGCGCCGGTCCGCTCGTACGGTGCCGGATATGGCGCACTCTGAGCACACTTCCCCGCCCTCCGATCAGGGCCCCGAACACCTGCCCACCCTTCGGCCGGCACCCGGGGCCGAGGCCGTCCGGGTCGAGGGCCCGGCGTTCGCTCACGACCTCGTTCGTAGCCTCGACGAGGCGAGCGCGGCCGTCAGCTCCCTGCCTCCCCTCGGCCCGTCCGCCGACGTTTCGGTGAGCGCGCTCACCGCACTCGTGTGCACCGGCTCGACCCCGGCCGATGCCCTACAGGCCGCCGCCGAGATCGCACGGCAGGCGCCCAACCTCGAACCGCACTCCCTCGCCCTGGCGAAGATGCCGGGGCCCGTCGAGGGCATGTGGGAGTGGCACCTCACCTTGACCGTCAGCTCGCGTGATCCGGCGACCGGCGAGTACGGCGGTTCCACGCACCACACCGACCGGCGGCGGTGACGGCATGGCAGTACGCGCCCGCTACCGGCTGCGGGACTACAGGATCACGGCCGACCCGGTCACGCCTCCCACCTATCAGGCCGTTTGCGTGACCGGTGAAGACGCCGACTGCGGCGCCGACTCGGACCACCAGGAGACCGAGGCCGCCGTCGAGCGCTGGATCGCCGAACACACTCGGGACACGGGCCACGACTTCTACCGGCGGGCCCGGTGGGACTACGTGAAGTCGGAGCCGGGGGCATGGAAGTGACCGGCGAACGGCAACAACGCTTGTGGGAGCGCGCCGAGCGGCTCCGGATAGCGGTCGACACCGTACGGGCCACCCGGCGGGCCATCGCGCAGGAACGGGGCACACGCGGCGGCGGGGGGCCTTCGTAGCGCCCCCTCCCCCGCCCAAGCACGAGCGCCCGGCCCCTGATCAGGGGCCGGGCGCTCGTGTGTCTGTCCGCTGTAGGCCGGTCCTACCGCTCGACGACGGGCCGGTGAATGTCTCGATGCTCGGCAGTCACCTTGACCTCGGCGCCGTACTGCATGGCGAGGTAGTTGACCATCGCGGCCGAGCGGTGGCGGCCCCCGGCGCATCCGACGGCGACGCGCACCGTTCCCGCCGAGGGCCCGGCACGGAAGGACTCGACGGCGGCCAGGATCGCGCGGGCGAGCTCGGGAACGCCGTCGGTGTTGAACACCGCGCGCGTCACGAGTTCGTGCTCGGCGGTGAGCTGTCGCATCTTGGGGTTCACGTGCGGATCGCGGAAGTGCCGGCGCATGTCGACGACGAGATCGGCCTCGGGAGCCGGGCCGTGCAGGAACCCGAAGCTGACGAGCTCGATCTCGGGAACCTTGCGCAGCTCCTCGGCGAGCTCGGCCTCGGCCTCGGTGACACCCTCGGCGGCGCCCTCGATCCCGGCCTCGGCGAGACGGCCGAACACCTCGATCCGGCGCCGGGCGTAGGCGATCAGCTCGGCCGACGGGACCGGCGGCGGGACCGGCCTGCGGCCACTGAGGTACGGGGCGGCTTCCTCGCGAACCTCGGCGAATTCCCGCAGGTTGGTCCCCGGCCCCGTCTCCTTGAGCTCGTCATGCCGGGCGATGACCTCCTCGTACGCGATCCGGGCGGCGGTGGCCACGCGCAGCCGGTCGGACTCACGCTGTAGCTCGGCGAGTTCGCGCAGCGCGTCGAACGTGTCGAGGCCGGTGTCTTTGGTCATGCTCTCGGGTCCTCCCCCGGCCGCCGCGCGAATGGCGCGGCGGCCCTTGCTGGTACGGAACATGGCGTCGGGTCCTCAGCTCTCGTCGGTGGCTGCGGTCCGGCCTGCCTCGGTGATGCGGAAGAAGTGCGGGTGTCCGCGGTGCTCGCCCTCGGGGTCCGGCGCTCCCTGTACGTGGCCGCAATCGTCGATCGAGTCGGCGAGGCCGAGTTCTTCGAGGGCGAGCTCGTCGGCCTTGGTGACGCTGCGGGCGTCGATGCTGCCTTTGGGATGCGCGGCGGCCAGGCGCAGGGCGGCGAGCCGGTTCGGGGTGAGGCGGGGCGGCACCGGGTCAGTCCCGGACGGCGAGGTATGCGGCGAGTCCCTCGGCGAGGTGGTGTGTTGCCTGGTCGAGGAGGTACGCGCCGCCGAGCGGGCCGCCGAGCTCGTAGAAGTTGGCTTTGCCGGTGGCCTCGGCGGTCTTGCGCACCGGCCAACGGCGATCAATCACGTAGTGCGTGGCGCCGGACAGGGCGAGCGCGGCGGCGATGCTGCGGGGCCGCAGGCCGAGGCCGAGGAGGCGGTTCCCCACCAGGAGCGCGGCGCCCTGCGTGGCCACGTACGAGGCGACGTGTCCCGCGAGGGCCTTGTGACCCTCGGCCCCGGGCTTGGCCTTGTGCTGCGCCTGGTGGTCGCTCTGCACCCAGTGGTCGGCGACGTCGGCGGCGATGCGGAGGAGGGCGTACACGGCGGGGTAGGCGGCGGCACGGTTCACGGACATGCGGGCGGTTCCTTCCGATACGGGTCCGGGGCCCCGGGCGGGGCCCCGGCGGTGAGGCGGGCGGGGAGTGCCGGCACTACTTCCGGCGGTCGCGGTCGCAGTCGTGGGCCTTCGGGTCCGCGAGGTGGGCCTCGAACGCGGCGGCCTCGTACGGGGTCCACAGGCGGGCGGTGATCGTCCGGCCGCAGTCCTCGCAGGACCAGGAGCGCGGGCCGTTCAGCCGCCCGTACGCGAGGCGGTGCGCACCCTCGGTGAGGTCGGTCACCGTGCGGTCGACGGCGGCCAGGGCGACGATCCCGGCGACGACGATGCACGCGACGCGGGCGAATCCGCGGACGTCGTCGGCGAGCTGCTGCTCGACGAACCATGCGGCGGCGAGGGAGGCGGCGGCCGGAACGAGCATGTGCACCGCACCGAGGCCGAGGAGGCGCAGCCGTGCCGAGCTCGCAGTGATGGTGTGGACGACGTTGTTTCGGGTGGACGTGTTCACGGGGTCGGTTCCTTCCGATCGGGTCAGCTGTGGATGGGGTGCGGATTCAGCGCCCGGTCTTGGTCAGCTCGTGCGAGTGGCACAGGACGGGGCCGATCAGGAGGCCGATTCCGTTCACGGTCCACCGGCCCCCGGTGAGCGGGCCGGGCTCGACCTCGTCCACGATTCGGCCGGTCCTGCCGACCGCGCGGGAGTCGTCCGCACACGCGGTGATCTTGACCTCGTCGCCTGCGTCGAACTGCGGCATACGTTCTCCTTGATCAGCGGTTCGGGGGCCGGGCCTCGGTCGAGGCCCGGCGGTCGAGCGGGGGCGGTCAGACGTGGCCGTGCAGGAGGATGACGGCCGTCACGATGGGGAGAGCCACCATCACGACGAGGCACAAAGCGCGCATGGCGCGGGTCCTTTCGGGAGGACGACGGGCCGGGCGCTACTTGCTGACGCGGCCGTTGCGGGTCGAGGTCTGGACGTCGAGGCCGGGCCGGTTCGTGCCGTGCAGGCGGATGTTCCCGTTGTAGGAACGGGCCTCGATCCGGCCCGAGGCGGCGGGCGAGGCGGCGAGGCGGACGTTCCCGTTGTGGGTGATCAGCCGGGCGGCGCCGCCGCCGTACGAGCCGATTTCGGTGTCCCCGTTGTGGCCCTCGACGTCGGCCCACTCGGTGACGGCCTCAACGTCGGTGTCTCCGTTGTGAGTGCGGACCTTGATCCGTCCGACGACTCCCGTACGGACGTTGCCGTTGTGTCCGCTGTAGTCGAGGGCGGCCAGGGGGCCGGACACGGTGAGGTTGGCGTTCCGCCCGTTCATCTGCACGCCCGAACCGGCGGGGAGGGTGACGCGGACCTCGATCGCGCTCACGACGGTGCCGCCGCCGGAGATGCCGCCGGAGACGACTCGCCCGTTGACGATCGTCACGCCGGTCATGGTCTGGCCTCGGCCGACGCTGGTCACGTTCTGGACGAAGTTCACGCCGCCGCCGTGGAAGCTCATGTTGCCCATGACGACGGTGGACCCCTCGACCTCGGGGACCGTGATCGACAGGCGGTTTCCGTCCTGCGTGATGCGCGAGCGGCGGACGGCGTCGGCGGCCGGGCCCTTGGTGTCCTCGGTGCTGATGACGACGCGGGCGGCGGTGGCGGCCGGGTCGATCGTGACGAGCACCTCGCCCATGTCGGCGCGGACGGCGGCGAGGATCGGCCCGGCGGCGGTGGCGTTGAGAGTCTGCTCGGTCATCTGTCTTCCCCCTGTTGGGTTCGGTGGTCGGTGCGTTCTCACGATGACACAGGTTGCAGCACAACTACAAGTAGAACTGTCAGTTGGCTTGAAACTTGCGAGGGTTTCCGGATACGGCGCCGGACATGCCGGCGCCCCCGGGTCCGGTCTCGCGGCCCCCGGGGCGCGCACGGGTGGGCGGCGGCCTGGTCAGTCCTCGGCGCCGCCGTCGTCCCCGGCGCCGCGCATCTTGCGCTCGTGCCGTCGTTCGCCTGCGGCCCCGGCCTCCCGGATGCCGTCGCGGGCGGCGCCGATGCCCTCACGGCCGAGGTCGGCCACCGACCCGACGGCCGAGGCCCCGGCAGTGGCCACCTGTCCGGCAGCGGCGGCGGTCTGTCCGACGGCTCCCGCCACGGCGGCGACGGCGCCGAATGCTGCGGCCAGGCTTCCGCCGGTCGCGCGCCCGGCGGGCTTGGCGGGCCCGGCCGGGGCGGTCTTGCCGGACTTCGCGGCGGCGGCAGCGGCGGCGCGGGCGGCCTTGGACTGCGCGGCGCCCTGGCCCTTGGCGACGAGGACGCCCTCGATGGTTCCGGCCTTGAGGACCAGACGGAACGGCTTGCCCTCCTCGGCCTGCGAGAGCGTGTGGAGCTGGGCCGTGGTCAGGTTCTCGACCTGAAAGAAGCACTGCGCCCGGCTGCGGCGCTTACCCGAGTCGTCGGCGTGCATCTCGCCGCATGTCGCGTTGATGATGCCGCCCGAGGGGATGAGCGTCAGCTCGCGCGGGACGCTGCCCGCTCCTCGGCTCGGGCACCGGACGGGGGCGCCGCCGACGGTGAGTTTGCGGATCTTGAGCGCGGTCATGTGCGGGGCCCCTATCGGTTGTTGATCGTGGCGGTTGCGGTGGCCTTGGCGCGGCCGAACAGTCCGGCGGTGGCCGTGGCCGTGGCGGTGGCGGTCTGCTTTCCGCCCCGGCCGCGCTTGACGACGGCGGCCACCAGGGCGATGACGAACGCGAGGACAACAGCGAGCTTCGCGAGGAGGACCAGGGCGGCGGCGAGGGTGGCGGCGGCCTCGGCGAAGAACTTGAGGGCGTAGGCGGCCAGGGCGAGCGAGGCGGACGCGGAGACGAGGAGGAGCGCCGTCGTCTTGGCCCATGCGGGGACGGCGGTCGAGGCCGGGGCGGGGGCCGCGGTCGCGGTGCCGGCGGGGGCGGAAGCGTCGGCGTAGTGGTAGATCGTGCGGCCGTCGAGGGTGCGGACCTCAACCACGGTCGGGATGGCCTCGGGGGCGGCGGCGGGGCGGTATGCGACGGGGTGACCCGGCATCGGCTCGGGACGGTAGAGGGTGACGGCCTCGGCGCGCGTGTGGGTGGCCTCGGTGTAGTCGCGGGCGGTGTTTTCCATGATCGGCGGCGCTCCTCGGCATGATCGCTTTGCGTGGGTTTGTGAAGTCGGTACGGGCCGGGTCGACTCGGGTTATCGCAGGTCAGGGGCCCGTACGGGGCCGGTACGCGGGCCGGGGGGACGGTTTGGCGTACCGGCCCGGGAGGGGTCCGTACGTACGGCGTACCGGGCGCTGACCTGCGGCGTTCCGATCCGTACGGACCCCGTCCCGAGGGGCATATCAGCCCATACCGGCGGCCTTGCGGAGGTCGGCCAGGTAGTAGCCGTTCGCCCTTCCGCCGCTCGTCCAGCTCCGGACGGCGAGGGTGCGGTCGGTGCCGTCGAGGGCCTCGTCGAGCCTCTTCCGCAGGGCCGTCCCGCCGGTCCGGGCGTAGGTGGCCTGGTCCTCCTCGCCGACGCCGAGGGCGGCGGGCGCCCATGTCGCCGGGTCGAGTTCGGCGAGGCCGTCGAGGATCTCGGCCGTGGCGAGGCGCTCGGGGTTCTTCCGGTCCTCGAACACGGCGATCAGGTCGGCGAGGATGCCGCCGACGCGGGCCGCCCGTCCGGCCTGCCCCGCCGCTTCCCCGGCCAGAGTGCCGGCCTCGATGCGCAGGGCCCGGCCGCGCTCACAGATCGCCCGGAATCCGGGGAGCTTGATGAGCAGGGAGCGCATGAAGCGGAGTCCGGTCTCGTCGGCGTGAATGCCCATGCCCTTGAACGCGGGGGCGAGATCCTTTGCGTTCCAGCCGGACGCGCTCGAACCGGTGCCGAGGACGGAGTCGCTCATCTGGTACGTGGCGCACAGGTGGGCGATGCGCTGCGGGATGGCGTCGCGCAGTGCCGAGGGGACGGCGTCGCCGGTCGGCTTCTGCGAGGCGAGAATCGGAATCAGGCCGACGGCCGGGCCGACCTTGGCGAGGGTGATGAGCGCCTTTTCGATGCGCTTGCCGTACGTGAGCTTGTCGTCTTCCTCCTCCTTGCCCTCGTCCTCCAAGTACCGCTGCAATTCGTCGATGATCAGGACGACCGGGTAAATCTTGTGAACCCGGGTGATCTGGGGCGTGAGCTTTCCCTCCGGGCATTCCTCGTCGGGGAGCTCGAACAGCGCGTCGTATCCCTCTTCCATCTCGTGAACGAGGTCTTCGAGAACGTGCGCCAGGCGGCGGACGGCGGGCTCGGTGACGCCCCGGATGTACGCCTCGGCGAGGAGGGCCGTAGCGGACCAGTCCTTACCGCCCTTGCCGTCGGCGACGATCATCCGGCACAGCGGGTCGAGGACGGCCGCCGCCGCAGCCGCGCGGGCCGTGAAGGTCTTGCCCTGGCGGGGCATGGCGCCGACCAGGAGGCCGAAGAACAGGAGCTCGATCGCGGTGACGTTGCCGGTCTCGTCCACGAACGTCGGGGCGCCGTCCCAGATGTCCCACCGTTCGGCGGTCTCCAGCGGGGAGGGGACCGGGTCGCCGCCGAAGGGGTGGGAGTCGGCGACGCGCATGTATACGCCGCCCTCGTGCCCGTCCTGGCGGATCGAGAGCTGAATCGCGTCCACGGCCAGGGCCGCGGCGAGGGGCTCGCGCTTGGCCGCAACTTCCTTGGCGGTCTTGCCTGCGGAGCGGGGGAGGTCGAACCGGACGACGCTCGCCTTATCGCCGGGCTCGCGGGCGATGAACCCGCGAACGGTGACCTCCTCGCCGTCCTTGAGGATGCCGACGTTCCGGGCGCGCAGCGCAGCGTTCAGGCCCTCGTCGGTGAGGACCCCGGCCCCGGTGAAGTCGGGGGCGTCCATCAGGGCGAACGTCCCGTCGGGCTGGCGGCGGATCAGCTCGCGGCGGCCGAGGGCGTACAGGACGCCGAACACCGGGAGGAGGATCGGCGCGGCCATGATCCATCCCCAGGTCTCGCCGAGGGCCAGGAGGGCGGCGGTGTAGGTGGTGCAGCCGGTCAGGCCGTAGACGGTGATCGGCTCGCGGCGGCGGGCCTTGGCCTCCTTGCGGCGGTCGGCGCGCAGGTCGGCGATGTGTTCCGGGCCCGCCTTGGTGCGCCTGACCTTGTCCGCGATATCGCCGTACTCGGTGGCCCCGAGGTACGACCAGGCGTCACGGGATGCCACGCGGGCGCCGAGGGCGCTCACCTTGGCCACGCGCCACAGGTAGACCGGGGAGCGCAGGGCGTGGAACTGCGCGGCATTGGTCCACTCGGCGCGGCGCTGCCGCCACACGCCCGGGTCGGTGAGGGACTCGGGGACGAGGGTCCGCAGGTTCCAGCCGTCGCGCTCGTCGAGGATTTCGAGGACACCGGCCTCGTCCTCGGCCGGGGTGCCGGCGGGGGCGTCGACCTTGTCGAGGCGAACGGTCCCGGTGGCCAGGTCGGGGAGTCCGGCCGGGGTGGCGCGGACCGCGTCGCGGGCGGCCTCCTCGATGCGGGTGAGGGTCTCGGCGTCGCGGTAGGGGGCGAGGTCGACGAGCTGCGCCTCGGTCTCGATACCGCGCTCGGTGTCGGTGGTGGACATGCGGGGTGTTCCTTTCTCGGGGGCCCGGCCGCCGGGGGCGGGCGGCCGGGCGTGGTGCGTGGGGCGAGCGCGGTGTCAGGTGGTGGGGCCGAGGTCGGCCTCGTCGAGCTCGGCGAGCGCGAGGTGAAGCCGGGCGCGGGCGGTGTCCGATCCGCAGCCGACGGCCGTCCCGTAGGCGAGGGACTGCCGGGCGTCCTCGGCGGCCTGCCATGCCTTGGCCACGTGGGCGTTCGACATGGGAGCCGTCTCGAACACGAGGTAGACGAGGCCGAGTTCGGCGCAGGCGCGGCCGAGCTGCGGGTGATGCGCGGCGGCCTCGGCGTCGGCCTGGTCGGCGAGCTCGGCGGCGATCTGGCGGTACACGCTGCGGTCGGTGGTGATCACTTCGCGGCCTCCTTCGCGGTGGCCTTGGCCGCCTTCTTGGTGGCGTTGCGGACGGCGAGGGACTTCGCACCGGCCCGGAGGAGGGCGGGCCCCCAGAGGATGAGGGCCAGGAGGAGGGCGCCGACGAGGGCGGCGGGGCCCCATCCGTTCTCGGGGACGAGGCGGATCATCACGTACGTGCCGGCGGGGGCCGCGAGGATCAGGGCGCGGGGCGGGGTGTGGGAGGTGGCGCTCATCGGGCGTTCTTCCTTTCGGCCTTGACGTGGTCCCGGAGCCGCATCGCGTAGCGGTAGTTACCGCCGCCGATGGTCTGCCGGACGTTCTTCACGGACAGGTTCGCGGCGCCGCCGAGGAGGTCGGCGAGGGCTCGAACCTGTGCGATGTGGGCGGCGTCGAGGGGCTTGTCGGGGACCTTCGGAGCAGTCCGACCGGAGACTCGGCCGATCGCTTGCTTCCCTTTGCGCCCAAGGGTTTTCGCAGTTCGACCACCCTTGCTCGGTCCGCCGTTCGGGCCGCCCGAGGAGCGGCGCGCGGCCGGTCCGTCGTCGCCCCCGTCCGGCGGGAAGAGGTCCCCGAGGAGCTGCTCGACGGCGAGGGTTTCGACCCCCACGCCGTGGGCCGCGGCGAGGGCCTTGTCGGCGTGGCCCCGGCGGGCGACGACGCGGGCCGTGGTGGCGAGCTCGGCGCCGTGCTCGTCGCGCCACGCGGTCCGCCACGCTTCCTCGGTGTCGATCGTGCCGAAGGGGTGCGCGGTGAGGATGTCGGTGTACCGGCTGTAGACCGTGGGGAAGCGGCGGCGGCGCTTGCGGTCGTGCCGACGGCGACGGCGGTCCTCCCGGCGCTGCGCCTTGGTGCGGGTCGACTTGGTTCCGTGACGGCCCCAACCGCGGACCTCCCAGAAGAAGACGCCGGCATAGCTCGCGGCGGCGAGGACCCATGCGAGCCACCCGCCGGACGACTCGGGGGCGTGGCTGTAGTTGATGACGGCGGCGAACGTCGCGCAGGCCCACATGACCACCCGGAAGCGGCCGACGGGGCGCCCCTCCCTTTTGGCTCGCTCGCCGGACACGGTGGCCACCCATGCCCCGGCCTCCAGCATCACGGCGAGGCACAGGGAGATCACGCCGGGGAGGCTCTCGCCGTTGAGGGCGCGGAGCTGGAAATAGAGGGCGGGAACGATGCCGCAGGCCATGACGAGCAAGGCGCCGACGGTGTCGCCCTCGGTGCCGAGCTTGGCGAACAGCTCGGCGCGGGCCTTCTTCCGCTCGGCCTTGCGGCGGGCCTTCTCGCGCTTGCGCTCGGCGCGGAGTCGACGCTCCTCCTCCTGCCGGGCCTCCTCGTCCTTGCGGCTCTGCTCGGCGCGGGCCTCGTCCCGGATACGGGCGGCCTCGGCCTCAGCAAGGCGCTCCTTGCGGGCGGCCTCGGCCTCGGCGAGGCGGTCGCGGCGGTCCTCCTCGCGCTCGTTCTTCCGGTCGAGGCGGCGCTCCTCGTAGTACGACGTACTCACTTGGTGATCTCCTTACGGGCGCCTCGGGGGGCGAGGAGGCAAAGGGGGCAGTGGGGGAAGGGGCGGCCGACCCGGTCGGCGCGGATGCCCTCGGCGGCGAGGAGCGTCCCGACGGCGGCGGCGGTGAGGGCCTGTCCGGTGTGTCCGGCAATGAGCGAGACGACGAACCAGTCAGCGGCCAGGAAGAGGACCACGGCCCCGGTGGCGATGTGGTGGACGGCGGCGAGGATTCCGCAGGTCGAGACGGTGAGGAGGCGCCGCGCGGTGGCGGTGGTCATCGGGTGGCCTCCTCGTCGGCGAGGGCGCCGAGGCGGTCACGGTCGGCGCGGCGGCGCTGCTCGGCGGCCCACAGCTCGGCGCAGCGGCCCGACTGGTGGGCGGCGGTCTTGGTGGGGACCTTGTGGACGCGGAGCGTCTCGGGGGAGACGTCGCGGACCAGGGCGCAGGCGGCGGCGCTCATGCCGTGCGTCCGGTCGGGGTCGAGGTGCGGTGGTAGGTGACGGCGGCCCGGATGGCGAGGCGGGCGAGGATGCCGGCGCCCGTGAGGAACGCGGCGGCCTTGAGCGCGGTCACCAGGGCGGTGAACAGGGTCACCAGGAAGGGGGCGGCGGCGTAGACGAGGCCGACCAGGACGAGGACCAGGGCCAGGAGGGCGGCCGGGTGCAGTCGGTCGGCGCGGCCGGTCAGGTCGCGCAGCGTGCGGGCGATGGTGCGGCGGTCGAGCTTCACGCGGCCCACCGCCCGGCGAACACGTCCTCGGGCTCGTAGCCCTTCGCGTCGTCCTCGCGCTCGATCTCCTCGACGATCCCGGCGACGAGGTCGAGGGACGCGCCGCTCGGGATGTAACCGGAGTCGGCCATGTCGACGAGGGCGTACAGCCGGGCGTACTCGTCGAGCTCGCTCTCGGCCTCGATCGGGCCGAGGACGAGGTCGATGTCGAGGCCGAGCTCGGTGGACAGGTCCATGCGGGTGGGGGCGATACCGGCCGCGGAATCGGTCGTGCCGATTCGCAGGACACCGGCGCTTTCGGGCATGGTGGTGCGCACGCGGATCACTCCTTTGAGCAGTCGGGGTGTCCGCCTAGCGGCCTCGGAGCGTGGACAAGACGCGCCGGGGCCGTGCCCGTTTCCAGGCGTGGCGGACTAGTGCAGTTCCGGGGCCCTTGTGGGCCTTGGTTCTGCCGTGCCGTGCGGCACACCAGAAGTAGAGCACCGAATGGAATCCATTGCAATAGTCTTGGATTCCATCCATGCTGTGTTGGCAGCCGAAGACGACCGGATGGGTTGCAGATAAGGTGACCGCATGAAAGAGGACGAGCCGCGCCGAGCGACATTCCGCGCAGTCGCCGACGAGGTGCGCGAGCGCATCAAGGGGGGCACTTACGCCCCTGGTACCAAGCTCCCCACCGAGGGAGAGCTCGCCGACCAGATCGGCACGAACAGGGGGACCGCCGCGCAGGCGCTGCGCCTGCTCGCGTCCGAGGGGCTAATTCACAAGTCCCGGCGGGGCGCGTTCGTGCACCGGATCGTGACCAAGATCCTCCGGGACTCGACCTCTCGGTACGTACGCGCCCGCCGCGAGGAGGGCCAGGCCCGGGGCGCGTTCGAGGCCGAGATCCGCGGACTCGGCCTGACCCCGTCATCCGTCACCGCCACCCATCACATGCAGCCGCCGGCATGGGTGGCGGACCTCCTCGGGGTAGACGCGAACAGCGTCTCGACGCTCGCCCGGGTCCGGCGGATGCTCGCCGACGACGTCCCGGTACAGCTCGCGACGTCGTACCTCCCTCTGGAGATCGCGGCAGGGACGCGGCTCGAAGAGATCGACACGGGCCCCGGCGGGTCGAAATCACGGCTCGCCGAGCTCGGTCACGCACAAGAGCTGATCACGGAAGAGATCGAGGTCAGGACACCGACCCCCGAGGAGGTCGAGGCGCTCGACATGGCGGAGGACCAGCGCGTTTTCGAGATCGCCCACATCGGGCGGACCGAGGACGGCCGCGCCGTCGAGGTCACCGTTCACGTGCTGCCCACCCATCTTTGGCGCCTGTCCTACTCCTGGCCCCTCGGCCCCACCCACTGACCACCCACACGGAAGGGACTCCACTGCACATGGCACAGAACACGATCACCGAGACCGGCGGCATCGTCCGCGACGCCCGCAGCCGCTACCGCACCGCGCAGCGCGAGGCCGACGGCGCACACGGCGCGTACGAGAGCGAGACCCGCCGCAGCGGGGGAAGCCCGCGCGCCGAGGTGTCCGTGAGCCGGGCCGAGGCCCCGGCCGACGTCGCCGAGCTCCTCGGCACCGAGGGGCCGGTCGTCGTCCGCGCCCGGAAGATGTTCGACGGCGGGCGCCTGGTCCAGCTCGCCGACACATGGATTCCGGCCGACGTCGCCGAGGCGGCCGGGATCGAACAGGTCGACACCGGAGCGGGCGGGATCATCTCCCGGATGCGCGAGGCCGGATTCGACCAGGGCGCCGAGGCCGTCGAGGACGTCAACCAGCGTCCGGCCACCGCCGACCAGGCCGCCGCGCTCGGCGTCGAGGAGGGCGCCCTCCTCCTGACCGTGACGCACATCGGCGCGACCGCCGAGGGGCGCGTCGTCGAGGTCACCCGGCACACGCTCGGCCCCGGCTGGACGCTGCGCTACGCGGCCCCGCTGGACTGACCCGCAGCTCGCGCACACCAAAAGGCGCCCGGCCCCCCAGGGGTCGGGCGCTCGGCGTTTCTCTCCAAATGGAGAGGTCAGGGCCCGGAGATCAAGGCCACGACGAGGACCTCGCGCGCGGCCTCGTCGACCCGGTACAGGACGGACGTCCACGCCATCCGGCCGCCGACCGTAAGCAAGGCGGTGTAAAGGCCCCCGACGCGGTCCGGGTACAGCTCGCCGTTCACGTACGGGTCGGCGGCGAGCCGCGCCTCGAACGCGAGGATGGCGGCCCGTTCCTCGGCCGTGGCCGTGGCCAGTCCGGCGCGGCCGGTGTCGGAGTAGACGACAGACCACGGAGTGCCGGCGGTCACCGGCTGGACTCCTGGCGGCCGTCGGCGCCGAGGATCTCGGCCGAGGTCCAGCGCCGGGCGGCGGGGTCGGTGGACCCGGCGACGGCGGCGAGGATCTCGGGCCGGGTGCGCATGACGAGCCGGTGCCGCCAACTGCGGACGAGGGCGGCGTACTCCTCGGGGTCGTCGAGGTCGAGCTCGCCGAGCTGCGCCTCGAACTCCTCGCGATCCGCAGCCGAGGCCGCGGTGAGGGCGGCCCGTAGCTGAGTGACGGTGCGCGGGCCCGCGTGCGCCTGCGTGCGGTAGGGGTCGGGCCTCTCGGCCGGGGCTGCACTCATGAGGGGTTCCTATCGGTTGAGGCGGCGAGCGGCAGCGGGCACGGTCACGCGGCCTTGGCCTTCCGTCCGGCCTTGGCCGCCTCGCGCTCCTCGGCCGCCTTGGCGAGCCATCCCGGGTGGGCGGCCTCGACGAGGTCCCGCAGGTACTGACTCGTGATGCCGGCATCACGGGCGACGGCGGACAGGTGGCCGTACTTGCTCGACGTGATCGCAGCCTTTACCGCAGCGTCGAGGAGCGCGGCCTTGTCGTCCTCGGCAGTCTTGGCGGACCGGTCGGCCTTCTTACGGAGTGCTTCGAGATCGGGTGTGGTGGTCATGGGGGCAGGATGACACGTTTGCAGATCCACTACAAGCAAGACTTGTAGATGTGCTGCAAGCATGGAAGAGTGTCGGTTGTCGGTGTGGCGCATGTGGCCGCACTTCTCTGTCTGGCACTATGACCAGCGGTCATACACAGTGAGGAACCGTCATATGGCTAAGGGCATGAGTAGCGAGCAAACGCTACGGGTGACCGTGGCTGCACTGATGCGCGCCACGGGTGAGAACCAGACCTCTTTGGCGCGTGGCCTGCGGATCACTCAGGGCGCGGTGTCGCGGAAGCAGGTCGGCAAGGCGGCGTGGTCGCTCGGCGACATCGACCGCCTGTCGGCGCACTACGGCGTTCCGGTCCCGGATCTCCTCTGCGGTCCGACGCACGCCGTGGAACAGCTCCCCCACATTCGCCGCGCCGCCATAATCGGCGGCACTCAGAGCGTCCTCACTGTTGCTTAACCGCTGGTCACATGCCGTGTCCGCGCCCCTACAGGCACGGCATAACCTGTAACCCACATACAACCGAACCAAATGCGGAAAGCCCCACCGGACTACTCGGGAGTTACCAGCTCCCGACCGATGAGGCTTACCGCATGACCGCGCTTAGGTCTTCTGTGAGTGTACCCACGCCTCCCCGGAGGTCACACCGCAGCGGGCCGGAAAGGCCGATTCGTGGCACCACATCGGGCGATCAGCCCGGACAACTGCCCCATGTGCCGCAGGATCTTTGCGGCACTTGAGGACCGACAGAAAGCCGATCCCGAGAAGCCGATCACGACCGAGGATCTCGGGAGCCTGGTCGGCCTCAAGAAGAGGGCGACGCAAAACCACCTCGCCCACATGTTCCAGCGCGGGCGCATCGACGCCGACCGGCGGACCCCGATCCCCGGCATTCCCGGCGTCGCTCAGCCGCAGCTCCCCGGCGCGATCGAGTGGGCCCGGAGCGTCGTCGAGTCCGACCCGATGTTCGCCCCCGACCCGACGTGCGCGAAGTGCTTGGTTGCCCTGGCGGGGTTCGGCTGGCGCGGCCAGATCGACCCGGCCGAGCTCGCCGCCGCCGCCGGGGTGTCGGTGCGGTCCATCGAGCGGCACCGGCCCCACCTCGTCGAATGGGATTACGTCCGGTTCCGCATCGCGACCGTGCCGACCGAGGGCACCGGGAAGTTCAAGGGCCGCAAGCCCTCGCGGTTCGAGCTGATGAGCGGGTTCTACGCCCGCCCCCTCACCGACGAGGAGCGCGCGCACGTCCCGGCGAGGGCGGCGGAGATCATCGACCGCGTCCGCTGGTACGTCGGCGTCTCCCCCGAGGAACGGTTCAACGCCGAGACGGCCGTCGGGTTCGTCCTGCGGGCCGGGTGGCCCGAGGAGGCGATCCTCAAGGCCCTCGACGCGAGCGAGGACCGGCACGCGTTCAACCCGAACGGCTACCTGCACAAGCTCTTGGGCAAGCTGCGCGGTCAGCGCTACCTGATCCCGGCTCAGGAGTCCGTCACGGGCGAGGGTTACCGGCGCCTCGCCGAGTGCTCGGTGTGCCGCAATACCACGTGGACGACCGCGCCCGCGACTCACCGCGTGCTGTGCGGCGGCGGCGTCTGCCTTGAGGCCGGTTCGGAACACGACACCCGCGACGTCCGTCCCCTGCACCGTTCGGCCTGAGAGGAGAGGACACAGTGAAGATCTTTAACGCGCTGCGCGCCAAGTTCCAGACCCGCGACATTCCCAAGACTCCTCGGGGCCGGTTCAACGCCCTGTTGCGCCGCGAGAAGGGCAACACAGCCAAGGTCGCCGAGCGCCTCGGCATCTCCCGACGTCAGGTTCAGCGCCTCGTCAAGGGTGAGCGGAAGATCGAGAACAGCAAGCCCGAGACCCTCGGCCGCCTCGAAAACGAGGTGCGGAAGGACCACCAGCCGCGCGTTACCGCCAAGGCACAGAAGGAGGCGCAGGACCGCGGCCTCGTCATCGAGACCCGAGCCGCGGTGGGATTCACATCGGACGCCGGCACGACGGATGACCCGCGGATGCGGCGCCTTACCGAGGAGGTCCCGCCCGAGCTGATTCCCGAGGTGTTCGAGGCCCTACGCAACGGGGACGAGGACAAGCTCAACGAGCTCGCGGCTAAGGCGGTGTCGCCGTACTTCTACACCCCGGGGACGGCCGCCAACGAGGACGAGCTCGGGATCGAGCTCACGGATATCGACTACATCGAGTGGGATTTCAGGGGATGACGACCATGACCGAGCAGACCTACGCCGCTCCCCTGGCCGTCCTCGACGCCGCCGACGGCGCCCTCGTCGCCTACCTTCCGAACGTGCAGCGCATCGACCTGCCGGGCGAGGTCACCGACCTTGCGACGGCCGCCGATTGGGCCCTCGGCTACGGCCTCGGCGCGGCCAAGCTGTCGCAGTACGGCGAGGACACCGGGCCCCTCCTGATCCTGACCGAGTCCGCCGTCGAGTTCCTCGGCCTCCCGCCCCGGCTGGACGACCGCAAGCGCCTGCGGGTGCCCGACGACGATCCGGCCGTCAAGGCTCTGACCGAGGCCGGGTGGACACTCAGCCGCGCGGGCCTCGGCGGCTGGTCCTTTCTGTTCCGTGACCGGACCGAGGTGCACGTCGCCGTGGTGCCGTGGGGCGCGTTCAGCGACAACATGCGGTGGGGTGACATGGCTTTCGTCGCCGCCGACCCCGGCGCCCTGGCGTACACCCTCGGCCTGTACGCCGAGCGGGTCATCAGCCCGACCGGCTCGACCGCCGGGTGCAGCCTGTCCCTGATGACGGCCGTACGGCCGCCGACGGTGGCCAAGTTCGACCGGGGCACCGGCCGTATGCGCCGCGTCCCGGTGCCCGGCTCGCTGCACAAGGCCGTAGACCCCGCGCCGCCCGAGGCGCCCGACGAGCACCCGATCGCGGCCGAGCGCACCCGCGAGGAGTCCAAGAGCCCGGCTCACGTCCTCGTCGAGGAGGCCCTCACTTGGTTCCGCGAGGCCACCGAGGAGGAGGCCGCGCTCCCGTACGTGGTCGGCCTCGACGTGAATACGGCGTTCCTCGCCGCAGCGAACAGGCTCACCGTGGGACTCGGCGAGGCGGTCTACACCGACGGCCCGGCGTTCGACAAGAAAATCCCGGGCGCATGGCTGGTCGACCTGTCCGGCGCCAAGCTGCACACCAAGGATCTCCGCACCAAGCAGTGGCGCGAGCTCCCCGAGAACTTCCCCTCGCCGTTCACGCCGGACGGACGGCCGCCGACCGGACCGGCCTGGTACGCGACGCCGACCCTGGCCTACGCGCAAGAGCTCGGGATCGAGGTCCGGCCGCTCGCGGCGTGGCTGCGCCCGGATGCCGGCGGATACCTCGACCTGTGGCACAACCGCCTTCGGTCGGCGTACATGGACACGCTCGCCGATCTCGGCATCACCGAGGACATGGACGAGGCGGCGTTCATCGACGCTATGGCCACGGTCAAGGCCCGTGACCCCGAGGCCGTCGCGCTCCTGTCCGCGATCAAGGCCACGGCAAAGGGCGGCATCGGCAAGATGCGCGAGAGGCCGCAGGGCAGCACCAAGCGCGAGGGACGCAACGCCCCGTGGGCGGCGCTCAAGCGGCCGACCTGGCGCCCTGATATCCGCGCGGCCGTGATCAGCGCCTCGCGCGTCGGGCAGCACCGGAAGATGGTCAAGGTCTGGAACGCCCTCGGCCTGGTCCCGCTCGCGGTCCTGGCGGACTGCGTGATCTACCCCTCGGCGCAGCCGACGGCCCTTGCCGTGATGGCACGCAAGGAGGACGGGAGTCCGCTCCCGGGCGCGTTCCGCCTCGGCCCGAACCCGGGGTTCGTCAAGCAAGAGGGGGTGCAGCCCATGCAGTGGTACCGGGACATGACCGCGAAGCGGGCGAACCCCGGCCGGTTCATCAAGGAGGGCCGCGACGCCGTCCGCGACGGCGAGTAGCGGTTCCCCGCGCACCACGGGCGGCGACGGAACGTCGTCATCGAGCGTCAACGGAAAGGGAGACCATGAAGGAAGAGGCTGCGATCGAGAGCGCTCGGGCTGTCTGGCCAGAGGCGGAAGGGTTCGAGCCCGCTCCGGGCGGCTGGACATTCCGAGTTGGAGGCGGCTACGCGTGGCTTACGGACTCCGGCGACGTGGCAGCCGATCCCGAAGGACTCCGGAGCCACGCGCGGCAGCGCATCACCACCCCCTGACCATCCCGACTACCAGGCGGGGCCCGGCGCATCGCGTCGGGCCCCGCCTCTTTTTCTATGCCCGAGAGATTCAACTCAACTTGTAACGTGACTTGCAGTTGACTTGCAGTCGTGGGAAGGTGAGCGGACCGCCCGCCGACGAGGAGCCGCACCGAATGCCTACCGAGTACGCCACCCGGACCGGGATCGCCGTCGACCACCACGGCCGAGGAGAGGCCCGCCTCGACTTCCCCCGCGCCGCCGGGAAGGGCAAGCCGCGCGCTGCCGCCGCCCGCCGCCTCGCGGTCATCTACAACGTGACGGCCCGGCACCCCTGGCGAACGCTGCACTACAACCCGGCGAGCCCGGACGCCCCCGCGCCGACGCCCGACGAGCTGCGCCTCGAACTGTCCGGCGAGCCCGAGCGCCTCGCCCGGTACCTGTCCGCCGTCCCGCGCTACCTCGCCCGCGTCGAGGCCCTCGCCACCAAGTCCGCCCGCGCCTACGGCCGGTGGGCCCGCAGCGTGGCCGCCGAGGACGCACTCGAATACGTCGATGCCGGCGGACGCCGGGCCTACGCCGCACGGTTCCGCGTCGAGGCGTTCGCGGCCGTGGCCGACTACCTCGGCATTACCGGCCTGCCGCCGCTCCCCGTCGACCCGGCCCGCCCCATGTGGGACCAGGCGCGAGCCGTGGCGTACGACGTCGTCAAGGCCGAGGGCCCGGTCGAGCTGCGCGCGATGCACGACCAGGCCGAGGCCGAGGAGATCCTCGCCCGCGCCGACCGCACGCCGAACCCGGCCGCCGAGGCGTTCGAGCGCGAGCTCGCCGAGCTGCACGACGCGCGGGCCCGGCGCAGCGCCCGCCTGTTCGCCGCGCTCGACGGCGCGGAGCTCCCCGCCGACGAGGAACCGGTCGAGGAGGCCGCGGCCGAGGACGTCGTCGAGGACCAGGAGGACGAGGAGCTCGTCGAGGTGCCGCTCACCCGGGTACAGCGCCGTTGGCTGCACACCGCCGCCGCGCACCCCGCCGGGCACTTCCCGAACGGCTGCAACCTGCGGACGCTCGCGGCCCTTGAGACCGCCGGATGCGTCGAGTGGGCACCGCCGTACAACCACGGCCGCCGCCTCCCGATCGCCGACTCGCTCAAGCCCCACCCGGGCACGGTCCGGATCACCGAGGCGGGACGGCGTCGGGCGGCGCGTGAGGAGCGTGAGCGCGTCGTGATCGTGCCGTGCGGTGGCCGCAAGGCGGTGTACGCCGACGGCCTGCGCAAGGGTGAGCCGGTTCCCGTCCTCCCGGCCGGTGAGATGTACGTCGGGAGCTACCACCGCGCCGCACGGCGTGCCGCCGACACCCTCACTCACGGCGGCCGGTCCGGGCGGGTGCTGATCCTGTCCGCGAAACACGGCCTCGTCGAGCTCACTGAGTGGATCATCACGTACGAGCTGCGGGCCGGTGACCCTGGCACGGTGGACGGCGAGACGCTCCGCAGGCAGGCGCACGAGCTCGGGATCTCGGGGGCAGCCGTGACGGTGCTCGGCGGCCGGGCGTACGTCGACCTCGCACGCGAGGCGTTCCCCGACCTTGGCGCGCCGCTCGCCGGTACGCGGGGGATCGGCGAACAGCTCGCGCGTCTGGCCTCGATCTACGATCCCGCCCGCCGCCCGGCCGAGGCCGACGCCGCGCAGCTCGCCGAGGACCAGGCCGACGAGCTCGCCCCGGCCGAGGTGTCGGTCGAGGCCCTCGCCGCGTCGGTCCCGGCGCGTCCGGCCGAGCTCGCCCCGGTTCCGGCGGTGCTGCGCGGCCGGCACTTCCGCCCGGCCGCGCGGTCGGTGTCGCGTGCCGTGTCGCGTGGCCCTCTGTCGCGCGCTGTGACCTGCGGAGACTCCCCGGACTCCCCGGGCCTGCGGCGGGCGCGACAGAGGGGCGTACAGGGCGGCGAGCGGCCCTGTCACCCGTACCAGTGGACCGCAGCGCGGCGGGACGTCGATCCTCCCGTGATCAGGCACGGTGAGCGGGTGCACCGCCCCGTGATCGCCCTCGCCGCCGCAGCCCTCGCCCTCCTGGCCACCGCCGGGTGCGTGTCTGTCTCCCCTGCCGACGGCTCGGCGCGCGCTCCCCACCACCGACCCGCCGCGCGCCCGGCGCCCGCGTTCACCGCGGCCGAGGTCACGCAGGCCCCGGCCGTCGAGGAGCTCGTGACAACCGGCCCGGCGCCCTCCTCGGCGTCCGCCGCTCCCTCCCGGCCGCAGCGCCGGGCCCCCGTCGACACTCCCCGGGAACGGGTCACGCACCGGCCCGCCGCACCCCGGGCGGTCCGTCCGCCGGCACCGCCTCACCGGGAACGTCCGGCGCCGGTCCGTCGGCCCGCGCCACGCACCCCGGGCCGGGCGCCGAGCTCGGCCGAGTACGGCATGAGGGACGTATGCCAGGCCGCGCAGGGTGTCACCGACCCGAGCCTCGCGGCGTTGTGCCGTGACACGTACGGCGGTTGAGGCCGGGGGAGCCTGTCGGTTCGGTCCGCGCGCCGACGCGCTCGGTTAACCCGTGCCGCGCACGCTTGATCACGGGCTAACGTCATCGCATGACGACACTCACACCCCCCGTGGTGATCCCCGGACAGGGGCGCAGGATCGCGTTCGTCGGCAAGGGCGGCACCGGCAAAAGCACGATCATCGCCCACATGCTCAAGCACTGGAACGCGTCCGGTATCCCGGCCTCGGCCATGGATGCCGACGAGCCCGGCGACGAGGAAAAGGGCAGCCTCCTGGAGTGGTCGGACGAGGCCGACCTCGGCGGACCGGTGTACCCGGCGCCGAACCGCTCCAAGGTCCGCGACCAGCTCGTGAAGTACACCCCGGAGGGCGGCCTTCTGGCCGTCGACACCGGGGCGTGGAACCGCAAGGCCGGGAACATGCACTTCGCCGTCTTGAGCGGCGTCGACCTCGCGGTGTTGACGCTTCCCCCGACCCGTATGGAGATGAACCGAGCCGGTTCGGTCCTCGCGGCGATCGACCACCTCGAAGAGGTCGGCGCGCACTTCCCGCGTCTCGTCATCTGCCTGACCCTGACGAACGCCTCGGCCAAGGCCGCTGACACCACGTACCGGGACCTGACCGGCGGCGGGTTCACCGTGCTCAAGACCCGCATTCCCCGCGTGGACAAGGAGGACGGTTACGGCCAGTCGTACGGCCTCGAACCGCCGCTCGTCGCCGGGTCACCGATGGACCTCCTCGCCGCCGAGCTCGCCAAGGAGGCAGCTGCGTGACGGTGGAGACGACAAACCGCGCCGACCTCCTCAACCGGGCCCGCAAGGGGAATCGGGCGGTCAAGAACAATGCCGCGCACCTGCCTGACCTGACGTCGGCCGTCTCCGGTGTGGCAGAGCTCGCCGACCAGCTCCCGGACCTCGACGACGTCCGGGAGGTCCCCGAGGACGACCGTTCCCCGCTCGACGAGACCGAGGCCCGACAGCGGGCCGTAACCGAGAGGGTCATTCACGCAGCCCTCGCGGCTGGTGACGCTGCAATCTGGGTGATCGGCAAGGCCCTGACGGTGGCGGCGAAAGGGAAGTTCCACCGGGATCAAGGCATGACGTTCGACGAGTACGCGCGAGCGGAAACCGGGAAGTCACCCGCGCACGCCCGACGATGGATGGACGGGGCGCCCCTCGCCCTGGCGGTGGCCGCCGCGACGTCGAGCACACCACCCGAGGGACACGTCCGGCCCCTGCGGAAGATCGAGAAGGAGATCGGGACGCGTCCCGCGATCGAGCTCTACCGCAGCGCGGACAAGGCATCCGGAGAGAAGGGCGGCCGGAAGGTCACCGGGGCCGTGCTCGTCGAGATCCGTAAGGAGCTCCCGGCCGAGCTCCCCGAGGATGCCGAGGAGGCCGCCGCCGTCGTACGGGAGGCCGCCCGCCGCGTCATGACCAAGCCGTCGGCACCCGAGGATTCCTCTCCAAATGGAGAGAAGACCGAGGGCGGCAACGAGGACCAGGAGCAGAGCGGCGAGGGGTCCGAGGCGAGCACCCCGCCGCCCGTCCGCGTCTCGGCACTCGTCCCGGCCTCGGTGGCGGCGACGCTCGACGAGTGGGCCGGATACCTCTCGCTCGGGCACCGGGTACCGCTCGACTCCTCGGACGTGCTCGCCGTCGCCGTCGAGCTCGCCGTGAGCAACGGCGCCCCGTCGCTCCAACTCCTTTCGGAGCGAATCGAGGCGCAGCACGCGGAGCACATAAGCCGGGGCGTGGACCGGTTCGAATGGCGACCGTCGCCCCGCTCCAAGTCCGTCCGGACGGCCGAGCGGCGCCCCAAGGGACACCCGGCCACGAAGAGATGGGCGCCTCGCTGCACGGCCCCGACCGAGAGTGCGAGCGCACCGCCGTGCGACGAGCTCGTGATCTGGAAGGTTGACGACGAGAAGCGCGGGACGTCGTTCTACTGCGACAAGCACCTACCCGCCGAGGACACCCCGCCCGGCATCTGGCGGGACTGACCCCGCCCGTTTCTCTCCAATTGGAGAGACCGCAGGAACCGCGACGGCCCCGGAGCTCCAAGGAGCTCCGGGGCCGCGGTGCGTCTGCCGGCATGTCTCACGCGCGAGGCGGTACCGCTTCCGGGTGGTCGTTGGGCCAGCCCCATTCGCCCGAGTCGTGGCCGTCGGCCGGGTCGTGGCCCGGCTCCTCCTGGCACTGCCACCAGTCGCCGACCTCGTCGGGGTACATCGCACTGCACTGCCCCGGCTCGGGGTTCGGCGGCGGCGGCAGGAAGCCGACACCCGCGAGGACGGTCGTCACGAACTCCTCGACCTTTTCCTCGCCCATGGCTTGCGCCCATTTGCCGAGGCTGTGACGGGTGGACTCGACGACCGAGGCGTACCGCTCCTCACTGATGACCTTGCGGGCCGTGTTCTGCGCCTCGACGTCTGCGGCGTCAGCCATAGCGGTTCCCCTCTCCGTTTACTGCGGGCCCCCACCTTGGCACGAGTTGTAGGTGACTTGCAAGTGCGGTTACAAGTTGAGGGGCGGGGGGCGACCCTCGCCGCCGAAACCGCCACCGAAACCGCCACGGCGCACCGAGGGCCCGCGCGGCGGCCTGCCGAGATGCCGAGAAACCGCAGGTCACCCCCGAAACCGCCAACTGATGCACCCCCTCGGTACCGAAACCGCCAAACGGTGCACCCCCTCGCCAACAGGGGTTATGACGAGTGCGCATGTTCTGTGAGCTGGGGACATACGGGCCGCCCACCCCGCCCATGCCGTCCCGTTCTGGCGCCACTCTCGAACCGAGTTGTAATTCAACTTGCAGTTGACCTACAACCTGTGTCACGGTGGGGCCCGTACCGATCCAGAGGGAGACCAGCACATGCAGGCATGGGCCAACACCGACAGCAACGACCTGTTTTTCCACGCGTTCACCAAGGGGGAGGACGGCCTCCGCGCCATGTGCAACAAGCGCATCCGGCCCGCCGAGCGCCACCGCCGAAGGGATGTCGGCCTGTTCACCGAGGACGAGGTTCGCCGCCTGCCGTTCCCCACCATTCACCTGTGCGAGCGCTGCACCGCCAAGACGGCCACCCCCGCCAAGACCACCGCGCCGGCACTCGCCGCGCAGGACGGCGAGGCGCCGCTCTACGTACGGGCCGAGGTCCGGCACGCTGCCGTGGGCAAGGGGCGGCGCGTGCACTACTCACCGAGCAATGACGACACCCTGTGCGGCCGGATCGTGTCCGCGTACCTCGACGTCGACGAGGCCGCCGAGCGCTTCGGGCGGGGCGACGAACTGTGCACGCGGTGCGTGGCCGCCGCCGAGGAACGGGCGTACGGAATCAGCCTCGGCGCCTCCTCGCAGCTCTCCCGGGCCGCCGCCGGATTCGGCGCAACGGTCGAGGCCGCCGAGGAGAACGGCCGCGCGTTCGTGGTCGACGAGGAGGCCCTCGACCACTTCGCGGACGTCACCCCGGACGCTCGGCCGTCGCTCGGTGAGGCGCTCGTGATCACGCGCGCCGACCGGGTCCGGTTCGGCGACACCGTGTTCGGTTGCCTCCCGGACAGGGAGGGCGCCCCGGCCGCCACCCTCGGCCACGTGATCATGCACTCGGACCCGTACACCGCCGCACCCCGCCCGTACGACTCGGCGTGCGGGTGCCTCGGCTGCGCGCAGGCTGCACCCCTGTCCGGTCCGGTGATCACCCTCGCCACCGAGACGCCGTGGGAGACCTGCGACCCGATCCCGGCCGCCTCGCTCGTCCTGATCCGCGAGGGCCGCCGCACTGCGGGCAGCGCCCCCCGGGATGCTGACAACCCCGACGCGCTCGCCGCGCTCGCCGTCCTCGACTCGCTGAGCCTCGCCACGGTCACCGACGAGCACGATTTCACCGGGGCCGACGAGTTCGACGGGCAGGCACACGGCGCGCTCGTCGAGCCTCGGGGCGCCGGGCGGGTGGCGGTGTACTGGCTCGCCGAGGGCCTCTACGTGGCCGGTGAGGAACGGGCGCCGCACCGTGCCGAGCTGCGCATCATCGCCGACCGGCTGAGCGGCGCCGGGTGGCGCATCGAGCCGGGTTCCGTCCGGTGCGTGTTCGCCTGGCGGCCGTCCGCCGAGGCGTAGCGCGACCAGAGGCCCACGCAGAGGGCCCCGACGGGTCGCACCCGTCGGGGCCCTCGCGTATGCGCAGCTAAGCCGCGCGGACGACACTCACCAGTCGAGCGCCGGACCGGCGAGACGGCCGTCATGCGTACTCGGCTCCTCGCCGTACACCGGCACGTCGTACGTGTCCCACCGGGGCGACTCGCCCCCGTCCGGGCACGTGCAGATGCCGCCCTCGTACATGAGGAGCTCGCACTCCTCGTCGTGGTCGAGGGGGCCGCGCCTCACCATGCGGAGGGCGGCGCGTTGTCGAGGTCGAAAGCCGGGGACCAGTCGGCGGCCGTAGGCCGCGGCCCGGCGGCCGGCACTTCCGAGGGCGGGCCGAGCTCGTCCTCGCCGGGCCGGTCGTCGTAGTCCTCGGGCGGGTCGACGTCGCCCTCGGGGCCGTCGTCGAGGTAGTCGGGCTCGGGCTCCTGGTCCTCCTCGGCGAGCGGCTCCTCGTCCTCCTGGTCCTCGTCGCCGTACCGGTCGTAGTCGTCCTCGGGGGTGGGGTAGGCGTCGGGGTCGAGCTCGTCCTCGTCGGCGTCGGCGTCGGCGTCGAACCCGGGGAAGTTCGGGTGTCGTACGCCGTCGTAGACGAGCGTCGTGAAGCCGTCGCCACCGTTCGGATTCGGGCGTTGCTCGCCCCACGGGATCTCGGGGAGGTCGACCGCCGCCTCGGCAGTCTCGCCGCACTCGGCGCACCGGTAGGTGTCCCACCATGACGTGATGCCCCAGAGCGAACCGGGGAAGCGGTCGACGTGGACGAGGCGGCCCCCGCATTCGACGTCGGCGCCCGCCTCGGTGCTGTACTCCTCGGCGCAGCCGTCGCCGTGGTGGCACTGCCCGGAGCACCGGCACGGCCGAGCCGGGTCCGGCTCGGGGCGCCATACCGCCTCGGCTCGCGCCCGCCGCCCGGGGGAGGCGTCGGCGGGCAGTGCACGAATGCCGAGCTCCTCGGCGGTGATGCCGAGCTCGGCCTCGGCGGCGGTCGGTTCGAGGACGTACGCCACGGCGGCCGGGTCGGGTGCCGGCGTCTCCTCGGTGGCGGTTTCGGCGAGCTCGGCCCGCGCCCGGTTCAGCGCGTCGTGATACCCGATGCCCTCGGTGTCTTGGATCTCTCGCGCCCGCTTCTGTGCGGCGTCACGCTTCGGCATGGCGATGCCCTCCCAGTGCCGGGCCTCGGTCCCCACGCCACCCGCCCGGTACGGAACGGATCGTCAGCTCACTGCCTGCGGACCGGTTTCCCGAGGGACCTTCTACCGTCGGTGCCCTGGCACGGCGTGGGCGCGCGGGCGGCGGTATGGGCGGCGGTTCCGCCCTCGGGAGAACCGTAGCGGAGGGCACCGACAGTCGAGGGCGAACGGGAGGGCGGTCCTACTTCCGGGGCAGGCCGGTGCACCCGGCGTAGGGCACCCATCGGCAGCTCGGCGCGCGCCCGTTGCAGTGCGGGCATACACCCGTGGTCGAGGTGAGCGGGAGGCCGTAGACCCACATCAGGCAGGAGGGTGCCCGGAGCGGCCCGTGTTCTTCGGGGCGGGGCCGGTGGTGCAGCGCAGGAAGGCGGTTCCAGCGCCGTTCCGCAGCGCCGCGTCCCGAGGGCTTTCCGGACGGTTCGGGCCGGTGCTGCTCTAGCCAGTAGGTCAGTGGGGGCCGTTCCCGGCGGGTGAGAGTGCCGGCGGGGGCGAGCTGCGCGACGGAGTCGAGCCACCGCTCGGGGGAGGCACTCGGGCGCCTGCGCCGCTCCTCCCACTTCCACATGACCTCGGCCAGGGCGACGGCCTCGGGGTAGACCGCGACGGGTGCCGCTCGGCGGCGGTGCCGCGTCATGTCGAGGACGTCCTCGCGCTCCCGCCACGCCTCGGCGACGAGTCCGGACGCCCACCACCAGAGGGTGACCTGATGAGCGTCCGTCACGAGAGCATCGGCGGCCGGGCCCAAGCGGTGCACCATCGCGCGGTGTCGGGCCAGGGCTCGCCCGAGGTCCGGGACGGGGCCGGTGTCGACGAGGTACCCGCCGTCATCACCGGCCATCCATCGACGGCCGCAGCCGCAGGGACGCCACCGGTGCCCCTCGGCAGCGAGCCACGCCCCGGGCTCCATACAGAGCGGGCAGGCAGGCAGGGGAGGGGCGCCAAGATCCCTCGGCCAGGGCTCGACGCGCGGCGCGTCAACGAGGCCGCCGGGCCGTACGCCGGGCAACGCCCGTGCGAGTTGCTCGGGCTCCCGGCCCACCAGGGCGGCGAGCTGCGCGAGGCCCTCCACGGAGAGGCGGACCTCCTCGCGCTGCGGCATGAGGCCGTCCTCGGGCACCTCGGGAGCGGCCTCGACGAGTGCCCCGAGAAGGGTGTCGACGGGTAGGCCGTTGGCGGTCGAGGTGCGGATCAGGAACGAGGCGAGGGTCTCGCCCTGAATCAGCGGGACGCGGATCGGGAGGTCATCCGCGGTGAGGTCTGCGCGGCCGGTGGCGTTCATGTCGGCACCGTGGCACACACCACCGACAGGGCGCCCGCGAACGGGTGACGTCGCCCCAGAAGAGGGCCCCGACGGCATCGCCCTATTGGCGCGTTCCTGTCAAGTTTCAGGGGATCTCACCCCTCTCGACCCCAGGGGCCGGACGGCTTTTTGATGCGACCCTGTCAAGTTTCAGGGAAGACGCCGGCACCCGACCCCCGAGGCCGGGGGAGGGGGCGGCGCCCGCTCCCGACGCCTCCTGTTCTCCCCGGACGCCTGTCGCGTGCCCTGTCGCGTGCCCTGTCGCATGGCGCCCTGTCGCGTGCTGTGACCTGCGCGGACACCCCGAGATCCCCCCGCCTGCGCCCGACGCGACAGGGCCCGCCCGACCGGTCCCTCGACCGCCACCTCGACCGCCACCTCGACCGCCGCCACCTCGACCGCCGCCACCTCGACCGCCGCCGGACGCTCGACGTCGGGCACCAAGAGGCCAACCTCCGCGTAGCGGGGGGTGGACAACAGGACACCCATACCGAGCCATGCAGGCGCGTCCCCTTCCCGTCCGCGCGCTACAACCGACCCGTTGTCGAGACGCTCGACACCGGTCAAGGTCACCGGGGCGCCCCACATTTCGGGGGACAGGGGACCGCCGTCCCCACGGACCGGCACGCACCGCCCCGGGGTCCGAACGACGTCCCCCGGCTCGACCGCCTCCCATGTGGTGACGCGCCACCCTTCCGGCGCCACGGTGCGGGCCCGCATCCGGCGCGCGGTGTCCGCCTCGGCCGCGGCCCGCACGTCGACCAACCCGACGAGTCGGGCCGCCGCCTCGGCGCGGCTGGTGTGGTCGGTCCGGCGCGTCTCGTCGAGACCGAGGGCCCACCATGTGCGGCGCGTCCGGTAGACGTGCCCGACCGGTGCGCCGTCGACCGACACCGGATAGCGGCCCTCGGCGTCCCGGCGGCCGAATCGGCACCGGGGTGTTTCCTCGACCGCCGCCTCGGTCGGGGCCGCCGGCACCGGAGCGGCCTCGGCCCGCGCAGCCTCGGCCGCGCGCTGGTTCCGTGTCCACTCCTCGCGATCCCGCGCGTACTCCGCCACCGTGGCACTCAGCGCGCGGACCCTGTCGGCCACCGGGGCGATACGGTCGGCCGCCTCGGTCCCGCGCTCCCGTGCGGCACGGTCGTGCAGCTCCTCGGCCGTCTCCAGCGCGGTACGCGCCTGCCGGTACCGGCCGCCCGGAACCTTCGTGTTCGCGTGCCGCGCGTCGTCCATCAGGGCCCGCATGATGACCAGTTCACCGGCCATGCGCTCACACAGCACCCGCGCGGCGTGCTCGCGGTTCCGCGCGTCGGCGATTGCCTCGGCCCGCCACTCGTCCGCGGACGTGTCGACGATGCGCACGGCCGTGCCCGCGTACCGGCTCACGGTGCAGTACCCGACGCTCCACCCCTTGACGGTCCCTCGGTCGGTAAGCGTCGGGTACGCAATGAACGGCGCGCCGTTGACCGCCGCAAGAGCCTGCCGCGCGATCCACACGAGACGGAGCGCGTTCGTCTCTCCGATGCGGCGGTCAACACCCTGCGCCCCGATCCACGCGTTCGGACGGCGCGCAGCCTCGTAGCGCTCCTCGGCGTCCGCGAGGGACCACTCCGCGCGCTGCAACTCGGCCGCCGCCGCCGCCTCGGCCTCGGCCCACGCGAAAGCCTCAGCGACCGTGCGCGCGTCCGCCTCGCACCCGTCGGCCAGCACACGCGCACGCTCGGCGCAGTCCCGCGCACGGGCGGGGTCCGTGATCTCCGCGCCGTCCCACCAGTCACGCCGCGCGGAAAGCTCAAGGTTGTACGCGGTCCGGGACCGGCGGTCGACACGGGCGAGAGCGGCCCGCACCCGCTTGCCCTCGGTCTCGTCGAGCCGCTCAACGGGCATCGCGTCATAGATGTTGGTCCGGTACCGGACGGCCGTCACCGTGAGCTCGTACGCCTCGGCCGCGCGGGACGCGTGTCCCTCCGCCTCCTCGGCCCACTGGCGCGCGGTCCGGCCGTCGCACGTCGCTACCGGTGCCGCAGGCTCGACCGCGGCCTCGGCCGCACGGACCGCCGCGCGCCGCTCCTCGGCCTCGGCCGGACCCTCCTCGGCACGCTCGATAGCCTCCTCGGCCTCGGCCCACTCACCGCACAGCATGAGCTGTCCAGCGGCGTGAAGCTCCTCGGCGTCCGACATGATCAGTTCGCCGATGCGGACCGCCTCGGGGTCGACCGTGCGCGCCGCACCCGACCCGTACCGGGCGAGCACCGCGCACATGATCTCTCGGCACGCGCACAGCCATTCGCCGCACCCCATGCACTCGTCATCGGCCGCGGTGCGCGCAGCCTCGGCCGCCTCCTTCGCAGCTTCGGCCGCCTCCTCGGCAGTGCCGAGGGACTCCCGCGCCGTCTCCCGCGCATCCTTCGCAGCCTCGTAAGCGCGGTCCGCCTCGGTCTCGTACAGGGCACCGGTAGCGGCCTCGGCGTACTTCCGGCACTCATTGGCCGCACGCTGCGCCCGCTGGAAAGCGCGCTTGCACTCGACGACCGCCTCGGCCGCTCCCTTGGCGTCCGCCTCGGCCTGGTCCGCCTCGGCGTCCGCCTCGGCCCAGGTACGCGCGGCCTCGGCCGCCTCCTGCGCCGTCTCTGCCGAGTGCTGGAATCCGCCCGCAGCGTCCGCGCACTTGCGCGCCTCGGCGAGTGCCTCCTCGGCCGTCTGTCCGGCCTTGACCGCGTCGAGGGCAGCACCCGCAGCAGTGACACCCGCCTCGGCCTCGGCGACCGTAGCGGCCTCGACGTCACCGGCCGGAACCTTGACCGGCGCGGCCTCGGCGTCCGGGGTGCCCGCGGCCTCGGACCGGTGGAAAGCGAGCGTCTCGCGGTAGCCGTGCGCGTTCGAGGCCAACCACTTGCCCGCGCGCCACGTGTACCGGAGTGCCCGGCGGTCGGACGGGGTGGCGAGAATCAGCGTCCACGCGTCGCGCTCCTGGTCCCGCTCGACCATGGCGCCCCACCCTCGACGGGTAGCCGTAGTGGCGAGCGTCCCCAGGTTGCGGGGTGCGCCACTCGACAGAGCGTCAGCAACGGGCATCGGGAGGGCGGTCGACGTCATGTGCGCGGTTCCTTTCGGCCGGTCCGCCGAGGCTTGCCCTCGGCGGTTGGTGCGGTTCCCACACTAGCCAACTTTCAGCCCAACTACAAGTTGAGTTACAACTTATTTGGCGAGTCGCATCCCGCGCGGCGGCCGGCACTTCCGCGGCCTCGGCCGAAACCGCCACGGGCCCCGGGGCGGTCGACACTGGACCCCCCGCGCACCCGTGACGATCACTCAGAAGGGGCCGCACGCGTCCCGTACGGGCGCCTGCCGCACCCGGACGCCGTTCGCGGCGTAGAGTCCGCACCCGCGCCCGGACGTCGCTAAGGGGCGCACGGCGCGGTTCGTCACCGGGTCCGATCTGTGGAAAAGGGGTGCACCATATGGCGGTTTCGAGGCTGACCAGCGGGAACACTCGCCACGGGGCCGAAACCGCCACGGGGTGCACTGCGGCCGGTAAGGGTTCAAACTTTGGCGCCGCTCCTTACTCGAACAGTCAGATGGGAACCGTTTTCAGTAAGAGGGGTCGGGGAAGGGCCGTTTCCGCTGGTCACGGCCGAAACCGCCAAGTGGTGCACCTCCCCCCCTCTGTTCGATTTCCGCAGTGTGGAAAAAGGGTGCACGTTTTGGCGGTTACGGTGATCACTTCGGAAGGGGTTCGAGGGCGGGAATGATCGAAAAATGGCGCTTGACCTGCGGAAATGATGTTGTCCACAGGGGTGCACCGTTTGGCGGTTTGTA